>JADGBC010000046.1 GCA_015231705.1 Desulfamplus sp.
CTGCTTCTGCAATCAGGTTGCCGGACTGGTCGTAAACAAAGTGAGTTGTGCTGCCACCGGATATTTTTATAACACGCTGCCCAAAGGCATTGTAGACATACTCACTGATGAGAGAAGGGTTTTGAGATGAACCGTTTTCAGATGCTGTTGAGACAAGCCTGTTGCTGTGATCCCATGTAAAGATCATGCCGTCTGAGGATGTAGTGTTGCCGTTGGCATCATAGGAGAAGGTGCGTGGATTTGCACCTGTAATCTGTACCAGTCTGTTTGTTCCGGGCTCATATGTGTAGCTCCCTGCCTGACCTTTTTCCGTGCTGGTCAGACGGTTGCCGGTTCTGTCATAGGTGTAGCTTGCACTGCCGTAAACTCCTGCGGCATGCGTGAGGCGGTAGAGATTGTCATATGCAAATGCCTGGCTTCCGGCAGGATCATTGATGTCTGTGATTGCAGTGATATTGCCTGCCGGATCGTAACTGTAGCCAAGGTTCCGGAAAGATCCGTCATTGATACCAGTTAGGCGGTATCTCTGGTCAAACGCATATTGCAGGGTTGTACCGCTTCCATAATCAAAGCCGGTTGCAGGGCCAAACGGCAGATATTCCATATTTTCTGCCAGGGTCTGAACCTGATTGTTTACTTCTGCCGTCACTCTGATCACCCGTCCAAGGGTGTCAGTCTGATAGGTCACCTTGCGGCCTGACGGGTAGGTCATGCCGGTAATCACACCGTTATCATCATACATGTACCCGATTGAGTATGTTGTGCCGCTGATCTCTCCTTGATCATTAACAACCCTGCCAAAGCTGAGTGACACGGGTTACCCTGTTCAGTGGATCATACTGATATGAGACAATGTTGCCGTCAGCGGCGACCTTTCTGATCAGATTATTGTTATCATCGTAGCCCATCTCTTCAACACCGCCATCAGGGTTGAGGATTTTCTTCAGGCGGGAGTGGGTATCATATTCAAAGTTTGTAATGTCAGTCTGGCCGGGGATAGATATGCTCTCTCTCATCACGGAGGTGACAAGATTGAGAACCGGGTGCCATGTGTAAACGGTTGTCCGTTCCTGAGGGGTTTGTGATGCCTCTGTTTTTGTGACTATATTGCTCTGATTGTCATAGGTGTATAAAGTGATATTGCCAAGTGAATCGGTACTGCTGTTGATACGCAGCCTGTCATTAAGCTCATATGTTGTGCCTGAACTGCCGGGGCAGCTCCCGCATGAGTCGGAAGATGAGTGGATACGTCCTATGCCATGCTTTGCCTGAAGTTCGTAGGTGATTGTGTTCCCTGATGAATCCGTGATTTGCCGGGTCAACCCCTCTTCATAGCTCACCGTGATCCTGCCTGTTCCTCCGATACGTTCGGAAACTGGTGTCTTCCAGAGTTACATCATCTTTTCCTCTTCATATCCATCTGTCTTATTTCACTTTTGATAAGCACGGACTGGGCACGTCTCTTTTTATCTGCCTCGGAAAGAGTTTCAAGACTTTTTAAAAGGTGGAATTTTGCACTCTTCATGTTTTTCATTTCATAGTAATAGAGTCCCAGATAGTAGTGTGAAAGAGCTGTCTCTCCACGTTCACCCTTGATCTGGGCAAGATGGTAATAAGCTTTGGGGAAAATATCTGCAGAGGTGTTAATGACCTTTTCAAACCCTTTTTCCGCCATGTCAGATTTTCCGGTCATTATCATTGCCTGTGATAGATAAAATGATGCCTCGATCTCAACTTCAGGTATATTTTCAAGCCCCTGCATGATCTCAAGTGCTTTTTGAGGCTCTCCGGCCATGATGTTGACTTTTCCCATTGCCAGAAGGATATAGGGATCAAAAGCTCTGCTTTCAAGGGCCTGTCGAAGTTGATCTATCGCCTCTTTAAACCGGCTCTTTCTCTCCATCAAAAGTGCCATTCCATAGTGAGCAGCACTGTTATTCGGCTCTTTTTCAAGTGCGGCAATCAACAGCTTTTCAGATTCATCCTCATTTCCGTACATGCCTGCAAGACGATATTTGACCATCTCAAACCTGAAGGGGTCGATTGTGTTTTTTCGTGCATCTGTTATCTCTGGGGTATCTTTTGTTATATCTGCTTTTTTGCCGGTATCTTTGAGAATATCTTTTTTCCCTTTGGTGTCAGCCTTTTTGTTGCTGTTTTTTTTAACCTGTTCTTTGCCTTGACCTTCAATCCAGGACTGAATCTGCACAATTCGTTCAGTTGATCCGGGATGAGTTTTAAGATAGTCCGGGATACTCTCCGTACCAAACCAGTCTCTGCTTCTGATTTTTTCAAGACCGGTAAGAAGACCTGATGGGTTAAAACCAGTTTGGCTAAGATAGACAAGCCCCTTCTGGTCAGCTTCTGTTTCATGCTCTCGACTGTAGGAAAGCATTGCTGTATGACTTGCTGCAACAGAACCTATCAACACAGCCTGACCAAGATCGCCGCCGCCTCCACCGCCTGTTGCTCCAACCAGAACTCCTGCCAGCACTCCGGCAAGAGTACCGATAGTCATGATTTTGGATTGATCCACCATTTGTGATATATGCCGACATGATGAGTGGGCAATCTCATGGCCTATAATGCCAGCAAGTTCATCTACATTGTCAAGTGCGGTTATCAACCCTCTGTGAACAAATATATTTGATCCAGGGCCGGCAAAAGCGTTAAATTGATCTTCATCCATAATATAAAAAGAGTACCTGAAAGGCTGGGGAGGAAGTACTTTGAGGATCTGTTCTCCTATTTCAGAGATCAATGCCAGTGCCATTGGATCTTTTATAAGTTTATCCTGTCGTTCAATTGCATCCATGAATTCAACGGCAATCTCTTTTTCTTTTGAGATTGATATTGCAAAGGCACTGTTGCAGAAAAATCCGGATATACCCGCAATGATAGCTATGACAGTAACTACCCTGATGAATTTATTGACCATACGCATGGCCATCTTTATAATTTTTTCCATGCCCATAAAAGATACTCCATATGCCCATAAAAAGTACGCCAACTACTCCGCTTGAAAAGCTGTTTGGATATTCAACTTGCAGATGCCATTATGGCAAGTGCATTTACAACGCTTGCCGCGAGGTTGGATCCCCCTTTTCTGCCAGTGTTAGAGATATATGGCCAATCAAGTTTCATAAGCTCATCTTTTGATTCAGCTGCATTGACAAATCCGACAGGCAGGCCGATTATGAGTGCAGGTTTTATCTTTCCATCCTTTAAAAGCTCGATAATACGCAGAAGGGCAGTGGGGGCATTGCCAACCACGTAGATGTTATTACTATTTGTACCTTTGCCTGCTATCTGGGCAGATTTATCCACAGCAGCCAGAGCCCTTGTAATTCCCTCCTGTTTTGCCCTCTGAGCTACCTCCTCATCAGCAATAAGGCATTTCACCTCTCCCCCGAAGATGGAGAGTTCACTTTTTCTTATGCCTACCCGTGCCATATTGGTATCTGTAATAATGGTGCATCCGTTCCTGATGGCTTCTATGCCTGCAGATATGGCATTAGGGTGGAATCTGATTGTGTTTATATATTCAAAATCAGCAGAGGTATGAATCATTCTTTGAACAATGGGCCACTCTTTGCTGTTAAATCGATGATCTCCGGCTTCTTGATCTATAATTTTAAAACTTAATTGTTCTATATCTTGAGGTTGCAATCTTGATTCTCCTTGTTATGCAATTGAACTACTTGAATATGCTTCTTTTACGCTCTTTAAAGGAGCTTAAAAAAAGACCCATACCGCCAAAAGAGAGGATGATAATAACAATCAGGTCAAATGCACTCATGCTTCTGAATCCAATGCTCAATGTTGATATGACGCCAAAAATAAGCGACCCCAAAGAGCCTATTGCCAATCCCCACCCGATCAGGTTCTTTGCGTTGTAAAAGATCATGCCTATGCCAAATATAAATGGAATCAGAATCATTCCGCTGGTAATATTCAGTCCCAATCCCATAAAAGCCATTCTGTAAATGCCAAGTCCAAAATGAAATCCGGATCTTATGCTGATAGCATTTAAAAGCATGTAAAATCCTGTGCACATCATTATAAAACCCAGTAGAAATCTGCCCGTTCCTCCCTCTGTTCCACCTGCTCCCATTTTAGTTTTACCTTTATTTCTGTTGATTATTTTTACTGAATCATCTTTAGTAAAAGAATATATCTACAAAACATTTTTTTTTGTGATACTTTCTTTTTTGTGGTACTAAAACTTAAACCTAATAAAAAAATGTATTTTCATGGTAAAATCATGACATATACTGAAACCATGATAATTGATCATGAAAGCCAACACAATAACAAATTAAAACAGGTACAAAAACAGATGGCAAAATTAACAATTGAAGATCTGGAAAAAATCAGGGAAAAGGCTTCACATACTGTGGCGTTACGAAGCGGTGAGGCCTCGGTAACAGTTATGGTTCACATGGGAGAATGTGGAATTTCAGCCGGTGCAAGAGATGTCTTGACTGCTCTGCTTGAGGCAAAAGCTGAATCTGAAAGATCAGATATCAAGATTCTGGCATCAGAGTGTATAGGCATGTGCAGCAGTGAGCCCAATGTGACTGTTCAGATAAAAGGTAATTCCAAACCTATTGTTTACCAGAAGATGGATCCTGCACGGACAAAACAGGTGTTTGAAAAACACATTATTGGCGGTGAAATCCAGAAAGACTTTTTACTGGCAACATCGTAATAACGACCATGCCCTGATGGGCACAACTAAAAATAAAAGTCTCATGATTACAGCTATTTTAAAAGACTTTCACATAAACCTGTATGGCAGCTCTGCTTGCAACACTCAAGAGTTAAATAGTCATGGTCAAATCCTGTCCACTCCTCATGATGAAACTAAGGATGCATTTTCATGGTAGAGTCTCCACAATTACACCTGATTCTAAAAGAGGTTCACGTATTAAAAGATCTTCATATATTGAAAGATTTTCACATAAAAAATATAAATTGCTTTAAAATCGGTATGGCAAAAACAGGAGTTAGCAACAGTTCAATAACAATTACTTTATAACGGGAGAAAAACGCATTATGGGAGTAAAAATAATTGAAAAATGTGAGTCCGCCTATACTTATCCTCTGTTGATCAAGAACATTTTGAAAAACTCGCTGATTCGTTCACCAAATCAGGAGATAATATACAGAGATCAGATGAAATATACCTATCGGGACTTTCATCAGAGGGTTGCAAAACTTGCCAATGCCCTCAAGGCTCTTGGTGTAAAAGAGGGCGATACGGTTGCAGTGATGGATTATGACAGCCATCGCTACCTTGAGTGCTATTTTGCAGTTCCGATGATGGGTGCAATTCTTCATACTGTGCATATCAGGCTCTCTCCTGAACAGATTCTATACACTATAAACCATGCTGAAGATGATGTGATCTTAGTAAATTCTGAACTTCTGCCCCTTCTTGAGCCTATCAAGGACAAGATAGAGACAGTAAAAAAAATTGTTCTTATCAAGGAGACAGACAAAGTTCCCGATACTGCAATATCCTTTGATGGAACATATGAAGAGATACTCAAAGATGCAGATGATCACTATGATTTTCCCGATTTTGATGAAAATGCCAGAGCCACCACCTTTTATACTTCCGGAACCACAGGAAACCCTAAAGGTGTCTATTTTAGCCACAGGCAGCTTGTTCTGCACACATATGGCCTGATGACAGGGCTTTGTGCCATTGATTCTCAGGCTGTCATGACATCAGCAGATGTATATATGCCTCTTACTCCAATGTTTCATGTCCATGCATGGGGAATGCCCTATCTGTTTACAATGCTTGGCAATAAACAGATATATCCTGGCCGTTATGAACCTGAGATGATCCTTAAGCTGGTAGTTGGCCATAAGGTCACTTTTTCTCACTGTGTTCCTACAATTATTCACATGCTTGTAAACTCTCCTGTCATAAACAAGGTGGATCTTTCAAGCTGGAAGGTTGTAATTGGAGGTTCTGCTCTTCCAAGAGGTCTTTGCAGTGCTGCAATCAAGGCAAAAATAAATCTTTATTCTGCCTATGGCATGTCCGAGACTTGCCCTGTTCTGACTGTTGCACATCTCAAACCTCACATGTATGACTGGGATGAAGAGAGACAGATTGATATCAGGTGTAAAACCGGTCTTCCTATTCCCATGGTTGATATTGAAATCATTGATCCGCTTGGTAATCCAGTTCCTCATGATGGCGTTCAGACCGGAGAAGTTGTCGCAAGAACACCATGGCTCACACAGGGATATCTGCACAATGCCGAAAAGAGCGAAGAGCTCTGGGTTGATGGCTGGCTTCATACAGGAGATGTTGGCAGCATTGATACTGAAGGGTATCTTAAAATCACAGACAGGCTCAAGGATGTTATCAAGACAGGTGGAGAGTGGATTTCATCTTTAACTTTGGAAGATATAATAAGCCAGCATCCGGCAGTAAGTGAAGCTGCTGCCATAGGCATTCCTGATGAGAAATGGGGAGAGCGTCCTATTGTTCTTGCTGTGCTCAAAGATGCATATAAGGGCGAGGATCTGGAGCAGGATATAAAGCAGGTTTTTGTCAATGAGTTTGAAAAGGGTAATATCCCCAAATACGGTGTGCCGGATAGAATTCTTTTTGTTGATACCATTGCCAAAACAGGTGTTGGAAAACTTGATAAAAAAGTTTTGAGAGCACAATATTCCAAATAACAACTATTCTTAAAATGAAAACCAGTTCATTGACTACCCCATATTGCAGAATAACTCTGAATAAAAGAGGGGCCAGCGAATATACCAAAATAAGTTTTCCTTTAAAGTATGGCATCTACTCTGAAATAGAGACCAAAGATGCCATACTTCAGTTCAATTTAAACCATGAAATCGTGAGGGCAAAGGGCAAAAGCAGGCAATGGCTTCAACCCTCGGAGTGGCTCAAACGAAGCATGGGCAATGACTGGATATACTACTCAACCGGTGGTTATACCGGTGTGTTTGAAGCCACCGGAGAGTATTATCTTCCCAATCTTCCATATCCGACCAACTCTCTTCTTGGCGGCAAACCCTTGAACGAACCTGCAGTGGAACACCTGTTGTCATCATGGCAGGAGATTATCGATAAGTCTTTAGAGAGTCTGAACTCACCAAACAACCAGAAATTGTCTGATACTCTTAAGGCATCATCAGATACTCTGGGATTATCAGATGTACGAAATGGTGTGCGACCAGGCCTGATGGAAATAGACTCAGAGAATTTTTGTTCAAAAGAAGATTATTGTAAATTCAGCTCTTTTCTTGAACATGCCCTTGCAAATACCCCCCAGACTCTTCAACAAAAAGCAGATGCTCTGATTGAGGCATCTGGCGGCAGAATTACAGTGATGCCTCCTGATGCCCGTCATGTGGATTATGATATTATTCCTGTCTCTATATCTGACGGCTGTCTTTATAAATGCAGATTCTGCCGAGTTAAATCTGACAAGCCTTTTGCCGTAAAAACATCTGAAAAGATAGAGGAGCAGCTTGTTAAACTAAAAGAGATATATGGAAAGGATATTGTAAACTACAACGCCATTTTTCTGGGAGATCATGATGCTCTCAATGCTGGAAAGGATAGCATACTTTCAGCAGCACAAACTGCTTACAGATGTTTTTGTTTCAGTAACTCCTATATCCAGGGTAGTTCTCTTTTTATGTTTGGAAGTGTTGATTCTCTTATGAATGCAGATCCCTCACTCTTTGAATCTCTGAATAGTTTGCCATATCAAACCTATATCAATATCGGTCTTGAGTCTGCAGATCAGGAGACTCTAAATATGATTGGAAAACCTTTGACTGCATCACAGGTGGAAGATGCATTCATGGAGATTCAAAGAATCAATGCCCGCTTCAGCAATATTGAGGTTACTGCCAATTTTATTATGGATGAAAATCTTCCGGCTGGTCACTACCCTTCATTTTTGAGGCTTGTAAGAGAAAGTATTGAAAGGCCAAAAACAAAAGGAGCAGTATATCTATCTCCACTTCGCATAAACAAACCATCGCGCGAGGTTTTGTTTGAATTCAACAGACTAAAAACATTAAGTCGTGTTCCCACTTTTTTGTATATTATTCAGAGGTTGTAGCTATTGTTTATGTATTTTCTATGGAGGGGTTAAGAGTGTTGAGAGATTAAGAGCATTTAATGGATTAGACATTGAAGGAACCGCAGTAAAGCAAATCTGATTTTCTCTCTGGCTAAGCAGTATATTGTTAAAACCAGACGGTATATTGTCTAAAAAGATAGAGCTGGAATACAGATATCCACTTTAGTTCCTTCTCCCTCAACAGAGTCAATATCGATATGCCCCCCATGTTTTTTTATGATTGAGTAGGCAATAGAGAGTCCAAGTCCGGTTCCTTTTTCCTGGCCATGAAATTTTGAGGAAAAATATGGATCAAATATCTTTTCAATGTCAGAAGCAGGTATCCCCTTGCCAGTGTCTTGGATGCTTGTAACAACATATTCGGCGTTTTTGATTGTATTGTTTTGGCGTCTTAGATCAACTTTGATAGAGCCTTTCATATCCATGGCTTCGCTGGCATTTAGAAAAATATTGCTCAGAACAGTCCTGATCTGATCATAATCAGCATCAATATTGAAATTGATGCTCTCATCCGGCGGTGTAAAGATAACCTCTGATCCTGAGATGTTATCTTTTATAAAGTTAATTAGGAGTTCTCTCATATCCACTTTGCTCTTTATAGGGTTATCGCCCCTGGCAAGAGCCAGAAGTTTGCCAGATAAGGTTTTGGCCTGCATTATACCGTTTTCTGCAGCCACAAAATACTCTTCTGATGCGGGATCAGATGATATGAGTTGTGCCAGATTTATATTACCCAGTATGGCGGCAAGGGTATTATTAAGATCATGAGCTATTCCACCGGCAAGTACCCCTATTGCCTGAAAACGCCTGGATTTTTCAAGTTCTCTGGAAAGTTGATAGTGCTGGGTTATATCCATTGCTATTTCAAGTTTTACAACTCGACCATCATGCCAGTAAACAGCCTGATCCTTTATGCTGAATCTTCTTTTGACATTGGGGTTATAGAACTCCCAGGTATAAGGATCAAGGGGCTTTCCCTGCTTGTCTACCAATTTTGCATTAGTACAGAAAGTACATGGCCATGAATTTAGACTATTCAAGATCTCCCAGCATTTAAGGCCGTGTTTATGGTCATATCCAAACATCTTCTTGAATTTTGAATTGGCATAAATCAACTCATAAGTTTCAATGTCTGCTACGTAAATAATAGCATCCATATTTTCAAAAATGGTCTCAAATCTGGCATTTGCTGTTTTGAGACGTTCGTCCCAATGGTAATTTTCTCTGAGCAGCCACTCTTTTTCAAATGCCTGGCGAACAGTTCCAAAAAGAATTTTGAAATCCATAATCGGTTTCTGGAAATAGGCAAAAGCACCATTGTTTGACATCGCCTCAGTGACATTTTTAATGCTGGCATACCCTGTCATAATGATAATCTGAACATGAACACTTATCTTTCTAATCTCACGAAGCAGGTCAATTCCATTCATACCAGACATTAACATATCTGTGATGATCACAGCTGGTTTGAAATCGGGAAACTCCTTCAGGGCATCTTCACCACAGCTAACTGCCTTAACGTTAAATCCTTCGTCCTGAAGAAGATCAGACAGAGACTCCAATACATCTGAGTCATCATCTACAATAAGAAGCCGATTATCCATACAGAACTATTTTCCAATAATTAAAATTGAGTTTACATTAGCTTCAGAAACCTTCAAAATACACTGACACAAGTGCAAAAATTTAAACCATTCTGAAAGAGCAGTGTCAAGCCATTTCGCAGATTGGGTTGATTTAGTGTGATACTTAATATGTGGAATTCTTGTCTCTTAGACCCTTGCAAAACCTTGTTTTATCTGTCAGTTATAATACTTTGTGTCAGTCATAAAACTTGATTTTATCTGTCAGTTATAATACTTAGAATAGTATTATGAAAAATACAAAATTTATATCAATTCACGGTGGACACAGTGGTCAGTTCTGTAATCATGCTCGGGATACACTTGAACAGATTATTGAACGCTACATTGAACTTGAATTTGAATGGATAGGCATTACAGAGCATGTATGCCCTGTCTCCAATGATCTTCGATATCCTGACGAAGCGGCATCTGGACTTGATGTCAACTATCTTGCCCTCAGATTTGCTGAATATATTAAAACATGCAGAGAATTTCAGCAAAAATATCGGGACAGGATCAGCATACTCACCGCCTTTGAAACCGAGACATACAGCAGTTATACTGAATTTATTCCAGCCATGATAAGGCAGTTTCAACCGGATTACATTGTTGGATCTGTTCACCATGTGGATGATATCTGCATTGACTACTCAAGGGAAGATTACAACCGTGCCGCAGATTCTCTTAACGGCCTTGACAAGCTTTACTGCCGATACTTTGATATCCAGTATGAGATGATTGAGGCTATTAGACCGGCTGTGGTAGGTCATTTTGATCTGATAAGAATTTTTGATGAAGCATACCCTGAAAGGATCGGTCGTCCCGAGATCTGGCAACGCATCACCAGAAACCTTGGCTTGATCAGACAAAAAAATATCATCATGGATTTCAATCTCAGGGCATTGATGAAAGGGGCATCAGAACCCTACATCTGTGCTCCGATTCTTGCAGAAGCAAAAAAAATGGAAATCCGTGTGCTGCCAGGGGATGACTCACATGGAGTGAGTGATATCGGTGTCAACATGGAGCAAGGGGTTGATCTTTTAAAATGTGCAGGGTTTGATACTGAGTGGTCAAAGCCATCTATTTACAGATGGTGATATCAATATGGTATTGGAAACTTCCAGGGCAATAAGGATAACGATTAATGATTGAACAATTACTGAAAATGGCATTTGAGGAAGATTTAGGCGATGCAGGAGATATCACAAGCGATGCCATATTCACTGATAAAAGAGCCGATAGATACTCTCTTGTGGCCAAACAGGATGGTGTACTTTGCGGTGCGGATATTTTTGTGCAGGCGTTTAATTATATTGATAAAGCGTGTAAAGTTAAGTTCTATTTTTCAGATGGTGATACTTTGAAAAAAGGGCAGCAGGTTGCCATTATTGAAGGCTCAATAAACAGTTTGCTCAAAGCAGAGCGTGTGGCACTCAACTTTATTTCCCATTTAAGCGGTATTGCCACACAGGTCAGAAAGTGGACAGATGCAATATCAAAAACAGGGATGAATTCAATAACAAATAAGAGAACAAAAATATTAGATACAAGAAAGACCGTGCCAGGATGGAGATCTCTTCAAAAATATGCGGTAAAATGCGGTGGGGGCACCAATCATAGAATGGGGCTGTATGATATGGTTATGATCAAGGATAACCATATTGACAGTGCGGGCGGAATAACAAAAGCTGTGGAGATGGTTCGCAGCAAATGGAAAGATCGGTTTAAAATTGAGGTTGAGACCCGAACTCTCAAAGAGGTTGAAGAGGCTCTAAGTATCGGAGTGGATGTTATCATGCTTGATAATATGGATATTCCGACTATGATAGAGGCTGTGTCAATGGTTGATGGCAAAGCTGCAACTGAAGCCTCTGGCAACATGACCTTTGACAGGATAGAAGCAGTGGCACAAACCGGTGTTGACTACATATCTGTCGGGGCTCTTACACATAGCGTCAGTGTGTTTGATTTCTCTTTGAGAAAGACTAATTCATAGTCTCAAGGCTAAAAATTATGGCTCAGTTTAGCTTATGTTATTCATAAATAGCACAATCAAAATAGATTACCTCGTAAAAAGCCCTGAACAGGAACTTTTTAGAGTCATAATTATCTTAAATTTGTTTATGACGCATTTTAAAAAAAAGGACTTTTTACGAGACCATCAAAATATATTCACCTTAAAAAAAGTTATGACAAAGCACTGAAGGATAAAAATCAAATGAGCAATTCTATATTAAAAAAAGAGGTAATGGATATAAAGCATTCTTTGGGAAAATCTGTTGTCATACCGGCACACCATTATGAGATGGATGAAGTTGTACAGATGGCTGATTTTCTTGGGGACTCCTATAAACTGGCGGTGGATTGTGCTGCTACGGATTCAAAATATATTGTATTCTGCGGAGTGATGTTCATGGCTGAAGGGGCAGCACTTCTTGCCAAACCTTACCAGAAGGTTCTGATTCCGGACATGACGGCTGGGTGCCCCATGGCGGAGATGATTGATGCTGTTCAGGCTGAGAAGATCTATTCAATTATCTCGGATAAATGCGATAGGTCGATAGTTCCTATTGTTTATATGAACTCCTATGCTGACATGAAGGCATTTTGTGGGGCACGAGAGGGTACGGTCTGCACAAGTTCCAATGCTGCCAAGATCGTCAAGAGCTTTCTGGATCAGGGCAAATCCGTGTTTTTTGCACCTGATTACAACCTGGGAATCAATACTGCCAATCAACTTGGGCTTGCCAGGGATGAGGTGGTCACCATACGACGCGATCTGTCAATAGAAGGATCTGATTGGCCTGAAGAAGGGCACGGGGGTTCAGATCAGAAAAAAGAGATCGATTTTAAAAATGCTAAAATGTTTGTGTGGGATGGATTTTGTCATGTTCACAAGGTCTTTACGGTAGATGATATCAACTCGTTTCGTCGGCAGTATGGCGACATGGCAGATAATGATGTTAATGTCATTGTGCATCCTGAATGTCATGAATCTGTAGTAAAAGCTGCGGACTATTCCGGCTCAACATCCATGATCTGGAATACTGTTAAGGCTGGCAAACCAGGCAGTATATGGGCAATAGGCACTGAACTTAGGTTTGTTCAGAGAATGGCTGATCAATTCAAGGACAAAACCATTGTGCCTCTTCGTAAATCTGTCTGCCACAACATGAGCAAAATAACCCTTGAAAAACTTGGACATACACTTAAAGCAATTCAAAAACATTCAGCCGGAGATGGGGAAGCTCTCAAAGAGATAACAGTGCCAGACGAGTACAGAGAAGACGCCAGAAAAGCGTTGCAGTTAATGATAGATATTGTAGAAGCAGGAAAATAGGGCAGAAACATGAGTCATTTTTTAAATGTGGCAGAGTGCATAAGTAGTAAATTGGCTTTCGTAATCTGGCTAAGAGTGGCAATTGAGCATATAAAATATGAGCCGGAGGAGGCAATATGAGACATTTTTATGATGTGGTAGTAGTAGGTACTGGAATTGCGGGCCTTTCTGCTGCGATTATGTTAAAGGAACATGGTCTTGACACTGTTGTGCTCACCAAGGAAGATGCTGCTGACAAAACAGCAACAAATTATGCTCAGGGCGGTATTATTGCCTGGGAAGAGGCAGATACACCCGAGCTTCTTGAGGCTGATATTCTCAGGGCTGGCTGTGGTTATAACAACTTGGAGGCTGTAAAACTTCTTGCCACTCAAGGGCCTGAGCTTGTCTTTGATTTTCTCATTAATAAAATAGGTATTGAGTTTACCAGGACATTGGCAGGCAATCTTGACTACACTGAAGAGGCTGCCCACTCCAGAAGAAGAATTCTGCACTATTCAGACCACACCGGAGATACCATCCAGATGGCTCTGATAGCATATGCCAAGAAGATAAATCTACCTATTCTCAAGGGCCTTACCACAATTGACCTCATAACTAACAACCATCTGTCAAAAGATACTCAGGAGCTGTACCGCCCTTGCGAAGTGATGGGATTATATGCTCTTGATAATGAAAAAAAACAGGTGGAAACCTTTTTTGCCGATCGGGTTATTCTGGCTACAGGCGGACTTGGCGAGTTGTATCAGCATACCACAAACCCTGCATCTGCAACCGGGGACGGCATGAGTATGGCTTACCGTGCTGGAGCTGAGATCATCAATGCCCAGTTTGTACAGTTTCATCCTACATCTCTTTATCATCGGGATATCAAGAGATTTCTTATCTCAGAATCTTTAAGAGGAGAGGGTGCCAGGCTCATGAATCAGCAGGGTAACCATTTCATGAAATCCTACTCCCAACTTGGTGATTTAGCACCAAGAGATGTTGTGGCAAGGGGTATATATGAAGAGATGGGAAAGACAGGGACGGAATTTGTGATGCTTGATATAGCGTCCCATTATAAAGGGGAGTTACCCATTCCTGAACGTTTTTCCAAGGTTTACAGTACATGTCTCAAAGGGGGGATTGATATAACCAGAGAGCCGATTCCAGTTGTGCCGGCGGCTCACTATTTCTGTGGAGGAATTAAGGTTGACCTTTTTGGAAAATCTTCATTGTCAAACCTTTATGGTATTGGAGAGGCGAGCTGCACAGGTATGCATGGTGCGAACCGCCTTGCGTCCACCTCTCTGCTTGAGGGGCTTATGTGGGCCAAACAGGCCGCTGACCACATCCATTCTACCTTCAGCAAGATAGAACGAAAAAGATATGATAATATTCCAGACTGGGAATCGCCTGACTGTTTTGAAGAGTTTGACCCTCTGTTGTTTCATCAGGATTGGAAACTTATAAAACTGACCATGTGGAATTATGCGGGCATTGTAAGAAACATCAAGGGGCTGGAGCGAGCTCATTCTGATCTTAACTATCATGCTCACAGAATTTTTAAGTTTTATAAAACAGCCAAGCTGAACAGGCAGATTATTGAACTTAGAAACGGAGTTGTAAATGCTTCTATCATAGTAAATGCAGCCATGCGACACAAAAAATCGATTGGCTGCCATTACGTTGCGTCATAACAATTCTGCTCAAGTGATCAAGTAGTGCCGTCAAGAACTCTTCTGACAGCAAAGGCAAGCTCACGATATTCAACAGGTTTGGTCAGAAATTCTCTTATCCCAAGTTCAGCGGCTTTTTGGGCATTGACCTTGGCACTGTAGCCGGTGCAGAGCATCACCGGCATATCAGATCTGATACTCATTACCTTTTGTGCAAGGTCAATACCTGTGATTTTTGGCATGGTCTGATCTGTAATGATAAGGTCAAACCCATCTGGCATTGCCTCAAACATGATCAGGGCATCTATGCTGCTTGTCATTCCGGTAACTTTATAGCCAAGACTTTCAAGTCTGTGGGTGGTGATCTCAACCATGTCTGGCTCATCATCAACTATGAGAATATGCTCATATCCTACAGGAACACCATCCTTATCGGTTATTTTAGAAGCCATCTCCCTGCTTATCTCTCTTTTGTCCCCCAGATCTCCTTTTTCTGTTTTTCTTGAGGAGTCAATTGTCTCCATATCCTTTTCAATCAGGGGAAACCAGATTTTGAAAGTGGTACCCTCACCGCTTGTGCTCTTAACAGTGATAAGGCCGCCACTGTTTTTTATAATCCCATGTGCAACTGCAAGGCCCATTCCAGTGCCTTTTCCAACTGGCTTGGTTGTAAAGTAGGGGTCAAAAATTCGG
The DNA here is from genome assembly GCA_015231705.1 of Desulfamplus sp. Lineage (GTDB taxonomy): Bacteria > Desulfobacterota > Desulfobacteria > Desulfobacterales > Desulfobacteraceae > Desulfamplus. The sequence goes on from JADGBC010000046.1 coordinate 15,464, forward strand.
TCTATATGTTCAGGTGCAATGCCATTTCCTGTGTCCTGAATAGAAATAGCGATGTAGCGACCGGGTTTTATCCGTTCGCCGGCCATAGAGTGTCCGTTCAGATTGATCTCTGTCAAATCTTTTGATGTAAGTTCTTCAGGCTCTAATCTGACGGTCATCACCCCACCTTTTGCATCCATTGCATGAGCAGCATTGGTGCATATATTCATAATAACCTGATATATCTGTGTTGGATCACCCATAATGGTTCCGCAGTTCCGGCTGATATCAGTCTCAATCTCTATGGTGGCTGGAATCGATCCCCGAATAAGCTGGACAGCCTCCTGTACAATGCTACTTATCTCCAATGGAGAGAACTCCTCTTCAGTAGATGTGCGACTGAATGTAAGAATCTGACGGATCAACTGCTTTGCCCTGCTACATGCGTAGAGTATCTTTTCCATGGACATTTTTTCGGAACTGTACTCAGCAAGCTCATACATTACCATTTCTGAATAACCCTGAATGGCTGAAAGAATATTGTTGAAATCATGAGCAATGCCTGCTGCAAGAGTTCCAATAGCATCCATTTTTTGAGCCTGACGCAGCTGGGTTTCAAGTTTTTTTCTCTCCTGATCTGCAATTTTATGTTCAGTGATATTGCGGGCTATCCCTATAATACCTATGATGTTGCCATCAGGGTCTCGGTAGGGAGCTTTGTTTGTAAGCCACCACTGATTTTTTCCATCAGGCGAAGGCAGCTCTATTTCAGACATAATGCTCTGTCCCGATTCAAAAACTTGATGATCGATACGTTCAATTTTCTGAGCTGTTGCAAATGGTAAAAAATCGTGGGAACGACTACGTATCAGCTCATCCATAGTTTGACCAAATGCTTTGCAGGTAGAGGGGTTGGCCATAATGTATTTTCCGACATGATCTTTTATAAAAATCATGTCAGTAGTATCTTTTATCACAGCATTGAGAAGGGTATTGCTCGTTCGCAAGTCAGCTTCCATTTTTTCAAGGATATTAACCTTTGATTCCAGCTCGTTTGAGTATCTACTGATCTCTGCGGTTCTGGATTCGAGTTCTCCTGAATATCTCTTTATCTCTTTGGCCATCTCATTAATCGTATCAGCCAGAATCTCAAGTTCATCATTTGTATGAATATAGACTTGTATATCAAAATTGCGGTTTTTGATCTGTTTGACACCCTTTGTGAGTAGATCAATTGGTTTTGCAAAAAGCCTGGAGATCAGAAATGATATCAATAGTATGAGAGTAAAAGAAATTGCTGTAACCAAAAGTGCATTTTGTTTGATCTGTGTCAGTCCAGACAAGGCATCATTTTTGTCAATCTTGGCTACAAGTGCCCAGGTGATATCAAAAATATTTATTGGAGTATAGGCTGCAAGAACATCAACACCGCTGTAATCCCGAATGCTTTTCTCTCCTGTAATACCGGCAAGAGCCTCTCTTACAGCCTCGCTGTCTACAAGGTACATCATGTTGGAAGAGGGGACAGGTCTGTCAGTGGAGGTCAATACAGTTGTGGAGAGATATGGAGTTGTAGAGTGAATGTCACCGGAAGCTGCAGATCTGCTGGCTGGAACAGATGTCTGGTTGGAATCTGGTATGTCTGATGATTTTTGTGACTTAGACAAAGTAGAATTGGATAGTGTACCTGTTTCTGATACTTTTGAAGTATCAGAAACAGGTATATTTGATAATTTAGGTAAGGCGGATAGAGGGGATCTACTGAACCTGTCAGTTCCCACCAGGTATATCTCTGCGTTACGGTTTAGCCCTGTCTTCTGATGCATCAGTTCATTGATCATCTCAATGGGCATCTTCAGGGCAATAACCATCTCGATCTTTCCGTTATTGAGAAGCGGTTCTCCAATAAAGGCCGATGGGCTATTACAGGAGGACTCTTCTCTACTATAGGAGGATGAATCATAGAAAGAGAGGTCTGTTCCTGAGACATGGTATGTTGGAGCAAAATCAACAAAGGCAAAGCTACCAGTTGAGGATATCTTGCTAAAAAGAGTACCAAGAGATGATGAGGCAAAAGGACCATCAATAATGTTGGTGCCGTATTCGTTGCCATGAGCTGACGAATAAAAGACATCCCCGTTTGCAGATACGAGCATGATATCACTGAATCCATAAAGGCTTGCATATCTGTTGAAGTAGTCCTCTTTTTTAGAGATTGCCGGAGCTATTACCTCTTCTAATAAGATGGATGTAACCATTATCCATTTCAGGCCTGGAATTTCAAGAGAGTCATATTTTGTAATTTTGATTTCACCACTCTGGTCATGCTCTATCACAGGGCCAAAAGAGCTGGAGATTTCACGGTTGATATCTCTGTCGCGAGTTTTTTGACCCATTCGTCTTGACTTGAGCAGATCATCGCTTCGATATGTGGTTGTGCCATTATTGTCGCCAATTATATAAGTCTCTCCCCGAACGCCCATATCCTGACGACTGTTCACAATAGAGTTGACAGCATCCGGATCAATTTTCACTACAACCACTCCTGCAGGAGTTCCGTCTCTTTCGACAACAGGGGCTCCAAGAAAGGCGATATTGCACATTTTTGATGGTTTATACGGTCTGAAATCCTCAATGATCATCGAATTAAAGGAAGAAGAATTAGTGGATGCCGAACGCATTGCCTTTGAATAACAGTTAACAAGTGCACTGTCTCTTAATGAAGAGTTGTTAAAGATATTTTGACCCAGATCAGACTCTTTTTTGATAGAGAAGACAACGTCGCCCCCCTTGTTTATGAGCATAATATCATAGTATTTATATGCTTTTGCGAATTGGTTCAGAAGTTTACCATATTTGACCTCTTCAAAAAAATCATACAGAGATTTATCAAAATTATCATTAGTGTCCATGACTGTAGAAAAGTCGACAAGAGCACTTCTTACAGTTGAGCTTGCGGAGAGCACCTTTATATCAGTAAAGCAGTTGTTGAAATATTGGGTCAATTCTGAGTTTTTACTATTTTGAACAGCGGTCAGTTTTTCAAAAGCTGCAAGTTTAAGACTTCTGACAGCCTCAACCAGAAATCCCAGATTCTTTCTATGTTCAATGAAAAATTTTTCAACCTGAACCTTTTTTGTCTCCCTTATGTTGATAAGCTGATCAAAAGCAAGAGATGATAGTGCTCTGGTAGAGTTTATATAGGAGATAATCCCGATTGCTGAAACCGGAAGAAGGCTTAACAGAAGAAATGTTATCAACAGTTTTGTTCTTATCTTTAAAAAAAATCGGGGTTTTTTATCCATTGTAAGCACTCTGCAAGTTAAGCATTCTTAACTGATTTTATATTTGTCTGTAGAAAACCAAGTCCTATGAGCCAGAATAGGTCGATGAAGCTATTTTTTTACTTTGATGAGAAGGATCCGTAACAGATAAATTGAATATTTTTTTTACGGGCAATTTACCTCTTTTTTCATCTTCTGCCATATGCCAACCATCTGTTTTGCCTCATCTTCTTTACCCTGTTGGGCCATCTGCGTTATAAAATCAGAGAAAAAATCTGGATTGGCATCACGCCACAGTAGAAGTTCTTCTTCAGGAAACGGATGAAACTGAACTTTGTTTTGCAGGAGAAAGTTTTTTGCCTCTTTTGTTGCTATAAGAGTAGTCTCAAGTTCTTTGTGCCTTGCAAGTTCTGCAGTTTTCATGAAGATTGTCTGAATCTCTTCAGAAAAATCACTCCATCTCTTCTGGCTTACCCATACGCCCCAGCCAGGGCCTTCCCATAAAACGACCTCCGTAATATGAGCGGCAAGTTCATATATCTTGTACGAAACTACAAGATCAACAGAGAATGGGCATCCGTCAATAACCCCCATTTTCATGGCATCATAAATATCGGGAAGGAATAGAGGGATTGGTTTTGCCTTTGCAGCCTCTATAAGGCGAGGCATATCATTACCCCAGGTTCTGATTCTTTTGCCTTCAAGATCTGAGAATTTAAGAACAGGTTCTTTTGTCACCAGAAAATAGGGACTCAGTATGTGAAAAAACAGCGAATGTACACGGTTTTTTGAGGCCTCCTCTCTGAAAGCCGGAACTGTATTCACCAATTTTTTCATTATTTCACTTGACTGGCATATGTTGTCCATACCCATTGGTATAGAGTTGGGGGCAGAAAAAAATGGCATTTCTGAAGAAAAATATCCTGAAGACATAGCAGCCATATCAATTTTGCCGGTTTTGAGAAGTTCAAGATTCTCCTTTGGGTCAGCAAGTCCATTTGACCAGAAAATCCTGATTTCAATTTCGCCTCCTGTTGCAGATTTTATCTGATCGCAGAACCACTGGTCAATTTTAGATCCGATAGTATCTTGAGGAAATTGATGGTTCATTTTTAGAACAGTTACGGCATGAAGTCTCTCAATCGGAGATATCAAGACTATCCAGATAAGAAATGAAAAGAAAAAGGCCCAGTTGCGAAACATGACAAGCTCCTTCATTGGCAGAAAGTAAATTGTTTGAAGGCTATTCGTAAGAATATTTTAATGTTAAACAGGTTCATTGATGTTTATCAACCTTTTTTTCTCCTCAATCAACTCTTTTCCATACAGTTGGGTTGCATTGAATACAAATGTTTTGGCAGATAGATTTTCTGTTCACTTGACAACAGTGTCAAATATCCATATTTATCATGGTAAATACAATCTAAGAGGGCCACAAAAATAAAAAAGATCATTAATATCCAAAATAGTGGTAGTACAACCAATATGCTTTACTAAAAGAAAAAAGGTCACCCTGCATGAATATTCTTGAAACAAAAAAAATGACTGATTTCAACCATCTGAACCTCTTTTCCATAAAATATCAGGACAGAATTGGCAATCCCAAATCGTGGATATTTGCATCAAGGTCTGAGATACCTGATGTTATGGCTAACTATGCTGGGCAGTCTGCAGAAAATAACTCAGATATCAATACTATATCTAAAACAGAATTTAATACTCAAAATATAGATATTGCTCAAAACAGACACAACATGGATATTGATCAAAAACCCCATGCCGTGGTACTGGTTCCGTTCCATGTGGAGTATCAGAAACTTGTTATCATAAAGGAGTTTCGCGTACCTCTTGGCGACTATCAGTACGGATTTCCAGCAGGACTTATGGACAAAGGCGAACAGATTGAAGAGACCGCAGCACGGGAATTGAAGGAAGAGACCGGACTTGATATTGTAAATGTTATCAGAACAAGCCCTGTTATCTATTCATCTTCGGGCATGACAGATGAATCCATTGCCCTGGTTTATGTGAACTGTAGTGGCAAACCATCGCTCAAATGGAATGAAGAATCTGAAGATATCACTGTCCTGATGGTCTCAAGTGATGATGCACAGGAGCTTGTGTCAACTCCTGAGATCAAATTTGACGTAAAATCATGGATTGTACTTTCAACATTTGCAAGAACAGGTAAAATCTGAATGTTTTCCAATTTCATATACTTTCTTGTTGCCCTGATTCTATATTCTACCAGTGAATTTCCAGGTACTGACAGGCATATCCCCCACAATGCCTTGTGGATAGCCCCGCTTCTTTTTTTCATTTTTGCTGCTATATGTCGTATCTCCTTTAAGCAATTGGAGCGAAGTGTTTCAAATCAAACTGACATAATGAATCTGGATCACAATGTGGAAAAAAGGATCTCAAGGCTCTCCATTCTGGCTCTTGTACTTTTTGCAACAGATCTCTATATTCTTAGGTTGAATCTCCTGCTTGATAACATATGGCTTTTCAAGATATTCCCAACCATGGAAGCTTTTGTTTTTCTTGCTGTTTTTCTATTATATCTTGTGGTGGTCTGGAACTTCTCCTGGAACATTCAAAAGAGCCATTTTACTGGGCATGTCTCAAAAAAGAGCTTTGTTCTATCCAATATCTCCTTTTCACTGCCGGCTCTGCTGCCATGGTTTCTCCTTTCATTTACCGCCGATATTATTGAATTAATACCATTTGATCAGCCCAAGGGATTTTTGGCAACCCCTCAGGGTGAGATTACTTATGTACTTGTTTTCCTTATCGCAGTGGCCTGTTTGGGGCCGTTTCTGATCCAGAAAATATGGAGGTGCAAAACACTTGAACCAGGATTTGTCAGAACAAGAATAGAGCATTTGTGTGACAGAGCAAAATTAAAATATGCTGATATCCTCAAATGGGAGCTGTTTGGTGGCTCAATGATAACAGCCGGGGTAATGGGACTTTGGGGTAGATTTCGTTATATCTTGGTCACCCCAGCCATGATCAATAATCTCCAACCAGAAGAGATAGACGCTGTTATTGCCCATGAAATAGGTCATATTCAAAAAAAGCATATTCACTTTTATCTGCTGTTTTTTGTCGGATACATTGGATGCGTATACTCTCTGTTTGATCCAATGATTCTGATATATTACTCTGAGCCACTGATAAAGTTAATATCGTTTTCAGGCATTGATCATGAGACCGGCATAACACTTGTTCTAAGCCTTATCCTTATTATGGCGTTTTTGATCTATTTCAGGTATGTATTTGGATTTTAT
>JADGBC010000047.1 GCA_015231705.1 Desulfamplus sp.
CCTTTTAACTGAATCATGCAGTCGTTTACGTATAGAATGTGGGTAGCCTGTTTCGGTATTTCCCTGAACCGGTTTAAAATAAGCACAACCGCTATTCCCTGACTGTTAAGAGAAGCCACGGCATCTTCAACTGACTTTTTAGAATCTATGTCCAAACCATCATAAGGTTCGTCTAAAATCAGAAGTTGAGGGTCATTCATAAGAGCCTGGCAGATCATTGTCTTTCGGATCTCTCCTGTAGATAAGAACCTGATCCCTCTTTGACGCAGGTGGGCAATTCCGAACTGTTGTGTCAAGGCCTCCATTTTTTTGTGCGAAATGCTGCTTTGAGAGGCTTTCGGCAAAATAGTGTGTGGCAAACAGTTAATTTTATCTTTTTTGTTGATGAATCTGATTGTTGGTATCTTTTTGGCATTCAAGATAAAATCTTCTACAAGTGGGCCTGTGTCAATGCAATCAATAAAATCAGTGTCGTCATTCTTTATAATATCGTCCATGATTTCGCTATGTTTTTCAAAAGAGATATATCCTCTGCTTTCCGGCTGTGCCAAAATCTCTCCTGATATCACTTTAAGTCGTCCGGCAAGAAGCTGTCCCAGCCCCGATTTTCCAGAGGCATTGGTCCCAAGAACTGCCCAGAATTCGCCTTGACAGATCTGCAATGAGATATCTTTTAGATATTTTTTGTGTGAAATTTCAGATGTAACTCTATTTATGTTGAATATGGTGTTTGTCATAATCTAATGAAACCTTCATGGCTGTTGTGTGGCCACCCCGAACTATGAAAATAAACGGACATGGCCGGATTTGGCCATCCCAATAATGAAAATGAGACCGTGCATTTTCATGGTAAATCTATGCTTTTGTCTGTTTTTATGTGAAAGTCTCTTTCAATAGCTGTACTTATGTGACTTTGTTGTGGCCGAGAGCCAATATCTCGCTCCGGCCGTGCCGGTTATCCTGTTTTTTATGTGAAAGTCTCTTAAATCACAAGCTCTTGAAAAGTTGCGGGAGCAAGGGCAAAAACCGTGATCTCATGAGTCTTCTCTTCTGACATTACAACTATTGGTGCCGGATCACCTGGTTTTGTCTTTGTATAGCCAGCACAGATAGCTCCTGCTTTTCTCACATTGGGGATTTGTGTGATGCAAGTAGTGCATTCTCCGGCTGTATCACTATGGTCTGCGATCTGTGCCCTTTTTCCAGATCTGTCACCATCGCCAATCAAAGTTGTGCCATCGCTTATCATTTTTATACCATAAGGAATCAGCACCATTGGACCTGCCATAAAGGCATGTCGAAGCAGTATGTCTCTATCTGGCTTGTACATGCTCTCGATCTTGTTGTTATCACTCTGGGATTTTCCTACAACAATTTTCGTCTGCTCATCAAGTCTTAGGTGGCGTCCGTGCTTGAGCAGGTAAAGATCTCTTTTGGAATAAATCTTCTGTACCTGCATCAGATCTCTTAGCCTCTGCGAAAAATTCTTGTCTGTCAGAAGACAACCTCCGGCAGGCGGGGGATATTCTGACACTCCAAACTGTTTTGCCATGGCTATCTGAACTTTTCTGGATCTGCCAGAGATATCACCAAGTTTTTCTCTGTCCACCAGTCCATTTTTTTCCATCATGGTTTCAGGCAGAATCTTTGCACTTAAAGGACGAAGGATCTGCCCTTTAAAACCTGAGTGATTTTCAACATAATTCATGGAATTTTTGTTTTGAGACATGGGGCGTTGTCCCACAACCTCTCCGCTGAAAAGAAAATCATATCCATTTTCCTGCATGATAAGTCCTGCCTGATTGAACATCAGAGAGTGGCAATCCATGCAGGGATTCATGTTTTTGCCATATCCTGCCCGAGGGGATTTGAGCATCTCCATATAGACTTCTGTAATATCTTTTATGATCAGTGGGATTCCGGTTAATTTTGATGCTTTGATGGCAGAGTCAGGAGAGAAAAACGGGGTTTTGAACGAAACCCATTGAACATCAATGCCCTGTTTCTTGAGAAGCAGGGCAGAAAGGATACTGTCAAGACCTCCAGATGAGAGTCCAAGTGCTTTTACGTTTTTGTGATTATCCATGCTTTAAAAGTGTAAATCCTTATAATTAAATATAAATTATAGCAAGTTTGAACATTAAGATCAGATATGGGATATATAGTAACTGTTAGAAACAGTGGTCTTGAAGCTCTTAAAGTCTTTAAAAAGAGGCCAGACCAGTTTGATTTAGTTATAACCGATCAAACCATGCCTGGCATGACAGGCTCGGATCTTTCACGAAATATGCTGCAAATACGACATGACATTCCGATTATTTTATGCACAGGATACAGTAATCTTATTGATGAAGATAAGGCCAAAGCCATTGGTATAAGAGAGTTTGCATTAAAACCTATCACAAAGTTTGTAATCGCAAAATTAATTGGACAGGTACTGAATCGATAGAACCATTAATGATACAGAAGGTCAATTTTTATGAACTACGGGATTCAGCCACCCCAAGCATGAAAACCATGATCTGTTTTCACGGTAAAGAGATAGTATATCCCAATGGCATATTGGCCGCCACAATGCCTCACTTAGTTATGAAGCACTTGCTTTTTGACACGCTTCACTGAGCCTTGCTTTAAGATATTCAACAAACTCTTCATCATACTCGTCAAGATCAAAACAGTAACCGTCAGAGCCAAGCAAACCGCCAGGTATAAGATCCCCCATATCATCAGGATCTGTTAGCATATCTTCGTAAAAACAGATGGAGAGCCATCTTAGATCAGGATCATCGTCAATTACATCAGCCATGGCAAACAGAATTCTATCTTTCTGATTTTGGTGTTTGGGCCTAAGGGAGTAACTGACTCCAGGTCTTGCATTGAATGTAAGTGATACCCCATCCATGGCTTTTAGATGCTCCATGATCTGTATGAATGCTTTTTTTGTTCCGCTTTCGCTCTCCTGCCACTCTTCGATAAATTTTTCTAGTTTTTCCATTCTTTTACCTCATTTTTTTAACTACTGCATCGTCAAATCTAAGAAATCAGGGTTGAATTTCTTGAAAAGAATCAACAATCCAAGTCAATTAGAAACCCATAACTCTAAAATTAAGTGATGACAAACCACTACTCTGAAATATGTTTTGCAATATGTCCAATCTCCGGGAAAATCAGGTTGTTACAGGCTAACTTGCAGGCATTTAGACTTCCTGGCATGCAAAAAACAACCGTTTGTCCGATTATTCCTGCCGTAGCTCTTGACATTATGGCTGCTGAATCGATCTCATCAAAACTCAAATAGGCAAACAGATGGCCAAATGCAGTAAGAGTCTTGCTGAACATCGGGGAAACAGCTTCTATAGTCACATCTTTTGGGCTTATACCGGTTCCTCCTGACATCAGTATGACATTAGGAGATATTTTTTCAACCACATGCTGAACCATTGACTGAATTGCATCTACTTCATCTGTTACAACATGGTGCACAACGGTTTCATGCCCCTCTTTTTTAACTTGCTGCTTTATCCATGCCCCGCTTTTATCTTCGGAGATTCCCCTTGTTGTAGATACGGAAATGATGGCAATTTTCAGATTGCCTGGTGTCTTATGTTTGTGTGGAATTAATCCCATTGTTTATTCCTCTTCCTGTACAAGAAGAACACTGTCCTGGCCATCGCACTCAGCTAACAGAACACTGACCGTCTCGCTGTGTCGTGTATCGAAAACTACACCCTTGTAATCTGCCTGAATCGGCAGTTCCCTGTGGCCTCTGTCAACAAGAACTGCAAGCTCGATAATGGATGGTCTGCCAAAATCCATCAGAGCGTCCATGGCAGCTCTTATAGTCCGTCCGGTAAATAGCACATCATCGACAAGAATGATTTTTTTGTTATCAACTGAAAAAGATATCTTGGATGGCCGGACAATTGGGTGATGGCTTATCCGTGTCCAGTCGTCTCTGTAAAGGTTTATATCCATGGCACCTACCGGAATTGTTTCACCCTCTATCTGCATAATTTTTTTCTGGATTCTTTTGGCAATAAAGTCTCCACGGGTCAAGATTCCTGCAAGGGCAAGATTTTTCACACCTCTGTGGGCCTCAATAATTTCATAGGACATTCTGGTGAGAGCCCTTTCCATATCTTCCGCATCAAAAATAATTTTCTGTTTCATAAGTCGCTCCAGGAAAGATCCTACACTTGAGGGTAGGGAGGTTTTGTTGATATCTATTTAAGTTTACGTCAAAAACAGTTATCATTTTTTTCAATAAGGGGCAATCTTTGATTTCAGGTTTTATTTAACATCAACTGTTCAATGGAAAGGATATTTGACAGAGTCAATTAAATATTTAGGTTAACATGCAAAGAATATCTTACAAATATGGTTCAAAAAAATTTTTTGCTTGATTTTTCTACGCTGTTCCTTATATCCATTGTCTGCACTATTTTTTATGCACTTTTATTAAAAATATGCCATCATGGGTATTAAGATAAATCAGTTAGAAGATTTTTCATTACAAACTTATTGGTTATGGCCGTTAAATAAAAATCTCAGGAGAAGTTTTCATGCCAACATTGGAAGAGCGACAAGCAGAGAGTCCAGCCCAACTCAAAAAAAGATTAAAGGCAAGAACAAAGGATTTTGGCATTAACTGTGCCTTTGCAGAGTATATGGAGATGATGGAGAAGTATCTTTTAACCCTTGAAAGACGGGTAAAAAGACTTGAGCGTCACCACGACTATGACAGTGAGGATCTGCTTAATATGGATGGTGAAGAGATCGAATGATTTTTTAGAAGGGCAGACATGATGAATCCCCTTCTTTGTATCTGTTATTCGTAAAAAGTAAGGGGGAACAGTGGGGGGCAAACTCATTAAGGTTTGTCCCCCGCTGTTTTTTTAATGGTTTAGTGTCCAAAAGATGAGATGGATATCATAACGTGATCATGCTTTTTAATATTTTGACTTCAAATTAATTTTACGCTCTGAATGGTTGGCTTTTTATCCGTTTTTTTGTGCATTGTTAATAGCCACCTCTTCAAATGTCTTTATCTCAGCAAGAATACGTGTCGCTGCATCCATCAACTGAAATGCAAGGGCGGCTCCTGTCCCCTCTCCGAGCCGGAACTCAATATCTAAAAGAGGAACAAGCCCCATCCTTTCATGCATGAATTTATGGCCTATCTCAACAGATCTGTGGCCGGCAAAAAGGTAGGGCCAGACTTCAGGGGCAAGTTCATACGCGATAAGTGCCCCGGCGGTGGAGATTATCCCATCACAAACAACCGGAACTCCATGTGCTGCTGCACCAAGCACCAATCCTGCAAGACCGCCTATTTCAAATCCACCAACTTTGGACAATACATCAATCGGATCGCAAGGATCGGGTCTGTGCCGGGCAAGTCCCTTTTCAATCACTCTAATTTTATTTTTGAGCATATCGTCATTAATTCCGGTTCCTCTTCCTGTCAATTCAGCAGGACTAATGCCGGAAAATGCAGCTATGATTGCTGATGATGGCGTAGTATTGCCGATTCCCATATCTCCGGTACCAAGTATATCAAGAGTGCTTCCCTTGAGTGCGGCATCTTTGATAAGCTCTTCCACAATAGAGATTCCGCCATTAATTGATTGAATGGCCTCCTGTCTGGTCATAGCCGGTTCTTTTGTAAAGTTGGAGGTGCCATGTCGTACTTTTTTGTGGAAAATTGGCATATCCGGGCTGAAATCAAAATTTACCCCGAAATCTGCTACTTTCACTTTAGCACCGGCATGTCTTGCAAGCACATTGATTGATGCTCCGCCATTGACAAAATTTTCTACCATCTGGGGGGTTACCTCGGGAGGGAAAAGGCTTACTCCTTCCTCGACAACACCGTGATCTCCGGCACATGTAATCACAACTCTGTTTTTGAGTTTAACATCAAGGGTATTGCCGATATTTTTGTCATGTATACCTGCTATGGCCGCAAGTCTTGCTCCGACACCCTCAAGTATTCCAAGGCTTCCAGCAGGTCTTGCCTGATCTGCAAGACGCTTTAGTGCAAATTGCATTATCTCCTGATCCGGTTCTCTTATTGCCCGAATGCATTTTTTTATCTTTTCCACGATATTTTGTTCTCCTGTAACAAAAACGGTTTGAAGGGGTGACCTTGATCAAATATTTAAATGAGTAAGTCATGTTACGCAGTCCCCTTGCCCTTGATAAATGAGGACTTTTCATTAGTATGAAAAGTCCGTAAGCATTGATGTTACTGATTAACTGCGTAATATCACTGATTAGTTTTGATCAAAGGTTTGAAGGGGTAATTTTGTCATATTTAATATCATTTTGAAACACCTCCATACCCTTTTTCATGGCACAGAAATCGCCGCACATTGTGCAGGTTTTCTCTTCGCGGGGAGATCTTCCGACACGCATCTTTTTTGCTATTTCAGGAAACAGAAGGTATTTTTCAAGATCCTCCCAACGCATATCCCGCCTTGCCATGGCAGCCAACTTTTCATTCTCTCTTCTGTTCGGGTATTTAGCAATGTCACCAATTCTGACTGCAAGCCTTGTGGCCCTTACACCTTCACGAACATCTTGTTCATTTGGAAGAGCAAGATGTTCTGCAGGGGTGATATAGCAGACAAGATCTGCCCCGTGCCATGAAGAAGTTGCTGCACCAATAGCAGCTGTTATGTGGTCATATCCCGCACCTGTATCTGCCGGAAGAGGCCCTAAAACATAGTATGGAGCATTACCGCTCATGCGTTTTTCCAGCATGATGTTTCCCTCAATTTCATCCATTGGAACATGACCTGGCCCCTCCACCATCATCTGGCAGCCCTGTTCACGACCAAGTTCGGCAAGCTCGCAGTTGATTATCATCTCTGCCATCTGAGCCCTGTCATGGCTGTCATGGATAGCTCCTGCCCGAATGCCGTTACCAAGAGAGAGAACTGCATCGTATTTTTTCATAAGAGCACAAACACGGTCAAATTGCTCGTAAAGAGGGTTCTCTTTGCCTGTGGCATCCATCCACGCAACCATAAAGGTGCCGCCTTTGGATGCAAGACCGCCATACCTGAATCCCTGTTTTCTGAGCCGCTCTATTGTGTACTGGTTGATGCCGCAGTGAATGGCCATAAAACTCAAGCCGTCTTCAAGCTGTTTTTCAATCAGATCGAACAGAAATTCTGGATCGAGTTTGGCAGGGTTGTGATATTTACGGCCTGTCTCTTTGAATGCCTGGTACAAAGGAACGTTTCCTACCGGAATATGTACCGCTTTTATAACTTCACGCCTTATGGCATCCAGATCACCGTCAGCCGAAAGTTCCATAAGTGTATCTGCACCCTCTTCCTGAGCAGCTATTGCCTTCTTGATCTCGGCTTCTATACTGCAAATATCTGAGGATGTCCCGATAGAGGCATTGACCTTTGTACGCAAACCGGTACCGATTCCAACCGCTTTCTGGTTCTTTCTTGACGGGTTATTGGGAATTACAATCTCACCCTTTGCAACAAGTACTCTTATCGTTTCAGGGGAGTATCCCTCATCATTTGCAACCTGGTTCATCTGCTCGGAGATTATCCCGTCTCTGGCAAGTTCAATCTGTGTTTTCATGGTTTTTTGTCCTTTTAAAGTTTAATAGAGTCAGGTTCCGGACAAAAAAAATCCCGGAACCGACAAATATGTCAGCCCACGGGATTTACCATTTCACCTGGGTGTTACATTGCTTTTTCCAGGCAGGTCTTCTGACTTACGGATCATCCAGATTTGTGCGTCTTCCCATAAAATTTCTTTGAGACATTGTGTCTCCAAGTTTTTACAGTGACATATATGCACAAATCGTCCCCGTTTACAGCGGCGGGACCGTTCCGGATTTTCACCGGATTCCCTTTTTCAGGCACTAAATGGCCACCTGGTAAAGCATTAAAAGTCTTGGACAAGTCGCTTTTTAAAAAACTTACCCATTAATTTGAGAGGAAAACTTTTACTATATCTTCAAAAAAGTGTAAAGCATTATTAGATATCTTTTTGAAACGTCAAAAAACGGAGAAAAATGTCAGCAACGGAGAAGATTGTGGATAAATTATCAGTCCGAAATATCATGATGTCATCTTTTGAAACTCTTACCCCTATGGATAGTCTGCAAAAGACAGCCATGATCATGCGCCGATCCAAACTTGACATACTTCCAGTAACTGATGCAGACGGACAGCTTATTGGTATTATGACCAAAGCGAATCTATATGACGCAGTGGCAGCCGGCATGTTGCCTGACAGATCTATCGAGGGCCTTTTTGTTATAAAGAATCTCGTGACTCTTCAAGATGATACCTCATATGAAGAGGCTGCTGAAATTGTGAGGAAAAGTCGGGCAGGATCTGCAGTGGTTATTGACAAACGTGGAAAAGTGTCGGGTATATTCACAAAAGCAGGATGGATAATGGCCATGTTCAACAAAGAGGAGGAGCTTAACAGCCAGTTGCGAGCCATTCTCAACACTATGCACAACGGTCTGGTTGTCGTGGATTCTAACGGGTTGATCATCAATCTCAACCATGCTGCTGAGAAGATTCTCTGCACAACATCGTCCCGTTCTATAGGGAAGTCAGCCGATTCTTTGCTGCAGGGGTTAAAAATTGACGATGTCCTTGTCAAGGGAGAGGTCTCCATAGGAATAAAACATCGTATAGAAGATCTGAGTCTGCTATGCAATATAACGCCTCTTATAAGTGAACAGCAGATAATAAGTGCGGTTATAGTGTTTCAGGACTTGACCGATTTAAACAGGATAGCTTCTGAACTGGAAACAGTGACAGAACTCTATGAAACTCTCAGATCTGTCATGGAGATCGCCTACGACGGGATTATCCTGGTGAACGAAAAAGGGATAATCTCAACTGTCAACAGGGCAGCAGCCGATTTTTTTAGAAAAGAGCCTGACAGCATGGTTGGCAAACCCGTAGATGAGGTTGTAGAGAATTCTCGTCTCAAAGATGTCTTGAGAACCGGAGTTGCTGATATAAATCAGTTGCAGTTCATAGGAGGAGTTCCCTATGTGGCATCAGGATTGCCGATCATGCGTGAGGGACGGGTTATAGGTGCAGTCGGGAAAATTATGTTTCGCCACCTTGAAGAGGTACAGGATCTGGCCAGAAAGCTTGTTAATCTGGATCAGCAACTTGCCTATTACAAGAAAAAGCTCCGAGATTCTCCTGATGACAGGGTTGGATTTGGTCGTATTGTAACCGCAGATCCGGTCTTCAAGAAGATTAAAGAGAAAGCCGAAATTGTGGCACGCGGAACCTCAAATATCCTTATCACAGGAGAGAGCGGTACAGGTAAGGAACTGATCGTGCAGGCAATTCATGAAACCGGTTTCTGCAGCAATGGCCCTCTTATAAAAATTAATTGTGCCGCAATCCCTGACCATCTGCTGGAGTCTGAATTTTTCGGATATGCACCAGGGGCCTTTACTGGTGCCCATAAAAATGGAAAAGTTGGGAAACTTGCAATGGCTGATGGAGGAACTCTTTTTCTGGACGAAATCGGGGATATGTCTCTGAATCTTCAGAGCAAACTACTGCGTGTGCTCCAGGATAAATGCTTTGAACCTGTTGGGTCTAACCGTACCGTGCGGGTAAGCATAAGGTTGATCGCGGCAACCAACCATGATTTGACGAAATTGATAAGAGAGGGGCGTTTTCGTTCTGATTTGTATTACCGGTTAAATGTAATCCATTTCCATCTTCCTCCTTTGCGCGAACGACCAAACGATATTAAGCTCCTGCTCAACTTTTTTCTTGAAAAATACAACCGTATTTTCGGAACTTCTATCTTGGATATTTCAAAGAATGCCCAGCAGGTACTTCTTGATTATCACTGGCTTGGTAACGTCCGTGAACTTGAAAATGTGGTTGAGCGTATTGTAAACTTTGTCAGAGGAAGCAAGATAGAGATAGACGATCTGCCTCTTTATCTAAGAGAGAAGGATCAGAGCATATCTAATGCATCAAGCAGATCTCCTTTAAGACAGCTTTTTCAGACAAGCCGTGAAGATCACGAAAAGGAGATGATCCTTGCAGCTTTGAACAAAGCCGGCGGCAACAAGGCAAAAGCTGCAAGAATTCTTGGCATTAGCCGGTCATGGCTGTATGAAAAGATGACCAGAGCTGGCTTGAATACCATTTGATGGCTGTAAAAAAAACATCTATCGCCTACTGCCAGAAGGCCAAGGATATGAGATGATAGATACGTGTTTTATATACTTATCTATCAATACCTTACAGATGCATGCAAAGACGGACACATGTACAGCATCAAGGACATATTGTCAGGGGCTCTTAATGCATAACAATCTGTTTTTAAAATGAAAAAATATCAGGCATAAAATCTGCAGCATAATGTTATATAGATTCTAACAGATTGTTTTTTTCGAGAAATTACAATAATGTGCAAGTATGTTTTTTTCATGTTTTTTACACCGCAATCAGAATTTGATTAAACTTTTTATCGACAGATGGATTATTTTATGCTTTAGAATAACTCCATTTTCCTGAAGTTAACCGTTGAGCAGCTCAATCAGGCTATATTGAGAACTTTACCATGAAGATGCATTCTTATTTTTATGATTCGGGGTGGCCACACAAAGGCTATGAAGGTTTGTTACTCTAATAACCGGCACGGCCGGAGCGAGGTATTGGTCTTGGCAACAACGAAGAATGAAAGTCGCATGATTACTTATATTTCAAGAGACTTTCACATAAATCAATAGAAAATATTATACAAAACAGTAATCAGTATTATCCATAACAACTAACATCATTTAAGTAAGGAGAACAAATGGAAATCAAAGAGCTATTAGACAAGCTCGAACAGAAAAACTTGGAGGCTACGGAAGGTGGAGGAGCTGACCGTATCAGCAAGCAGCATGAGTCAGGAAAGTTAACAGCAAGAGAACGCATAGATATCCTTTTGGATAAAGGCTCTTTTGTGGAGATTGATCGCTTTAAATCCCATAGATGTACAGACTTTGGAATGGAAAAACAGAAGATTCCAGGAGATGGGGTCGTTACAGGGTATGGACTTATCAATGGTAAACAGGCATTTGTATTTGCCCAGGATTTTACAGTTTTGGGAGGTTCTCTCTCCCTTGCCCATTCTGAAAAGATCTGTAAAGTTATGAAGATGGCCATGAAAGTAGGTGCCCCAGTCATTGGACTTTCCGATTCTGGAGGGGCACGAATACAAGAGGGTGTAAACAGCCTTGCGGGTTACGCAGATATTTTCTTGCAGAATGTACTGGCTTCAGGTGTTGTACCGCAGATTACAGCCATTATGGGGCCATCAGCAGGCGGAGCTGTATATTCTCCGGCATTGACAGACTGGATCTTCATGGTGGAAAAGACAAGCCACATGTTTATTACAGGCCCTGAGGTTATAAAGGCAGTTACCCGTGAAGTTGTGGATAAGGAGGAGCTTGGCGGAGCTATGGCACACAACTCTGTCAGTGGTGTTGCCCATTTTGCTTCTCCGGACGATGAGTCATGTCTTCTTAAAATAAGGGAACTTATGAGTTTTCTGCCCCAGAATAATATGGAAGAGCCCTCTATAAAAGAGACCCAAGACGATCCCATGAGACTTGATGAAAATTTAAGAAATATAGTTCCTGCCGACCCCAACCAGCCGTACGATATCCGCGATGTGATCTGTTCGAGTATGGACGACAACTATTTCTTTGAAGTTCAGGAGCACTATGGAAAAAATATTGTTGTAGGGTTTGCAAGGATTGACGGGAAATCTGTCGGGATTATAGCAAATCAGCCGGCAGTCATGGCAGGCTGCCTTGACATCAACGCCTCAATCAAGGGTGCCCGTTTTGTCCGTTTTTGTGACGCTTTCAATATCCCTATAATAATTTATGAAGATGTTCCTGGATTTCTGCCTGGTACTCATCAGGAGCATGGTGGAATCATAAAACATGGTGCAAAGCTGATCTACGCATTTTGTGAAGCAACTGTGCCTCGAATAACCATCATCACAAGAAAGGCGTATGGCGGTGCGTATTGCGTTATGAGCTCCAAGCACATCAGAGGCGATATAAACCTTGCATACCCTACCGCTGAAATTGCGGTAATGGGTGCAGAAGGTGCGGTAAATATCATTTTTCGCAATGATATCAAAAAAGCTGAAGATCCGGCGGAAGAACGCAAAAAACTTATTGCTGACTACAGGGAGAAGTTTGCAAACCCATATAAGGCGGCAGAGCTTGGATATATTGACGCGGTCATTGATCCTGCCCAAACCCGTCCTCAACTGATTGAAGCCTTAAGAATGCTTAAAACAAAAAGAGATACCAATCCCCCCAAAAAACATGGGAATATTCCGCTGTAAATTAAGGATATGTCCCGTAAAAATAACGGAATATCTACGTTGTAGAAAAGGAGAGATCAACGATGTCCTGGAGTCAAGTATTAGAACTTATCCAAAACATTCTCGTATCGCAGACCGGTTTCCCACATATCACCGTGGGACAGCTCATCATGATGCTTATCGGTCTGCTGTTTCTTTATATGGCTATTGCCAAGGAGTATGAGCCCCTGCTGCTCCTTCCAATCGGATTTGGAATATTTCTTGTCAACTTTCCAATTACACCTCTTATGGGGTTTACTGAACACGGTACGCCTGAACTGCTCAGAGTCTTTTACAAGTATGGTGTCGAGTGGGAGGTAATCCCATGTGTCATATTCCTTGGTTTGGGTGCAATGACAGATTTTGGCCCTTTGATTGCCAACCCCAAAACCCTGATTATTGGTGCAGGGGCACAGCTTGGTGTTTTTATCACCTACCTTGGAGTGCTCTTCTTTGGCTTTACTCTAAAAGAGGCCGCATCTGTGGCAATTATCGGAGGTGCAGACGGACCAACCACCATCTATCTGACTGCAAAGCTTGCACCTCATCTTTTAGGAGCAAACGCTCTGGCTGCATACTCCTACATGGCTATGGTTCCCTTGATTCAGCCGCCTATTATGCGTATGATGACAACAGTTGAGCAGCGCAAGATCAAAATGCGTCAGCTTCGTTTTGTTTCTCAAAGAGAAAAACTTATCTTCCCGCTGATTGCCTCTTTTTTGATACTTCTGCTTATTCCATCAGTTGCACCTCTTCTGGGCATGTTTCTTTTTGGAAACCTGATGAGAGAGAGCGGTGTCGTAAAGCGTCTTTCAGATACTGCCCAGAATTCTCTTATGAATATAGTCACCATATTCCTGGGGCTGTCAGTAGGTGCAACAATGAAGGCCGAAGTATTCCTCAACTGGAAACCTCTTCTTATTTTCGGGTTTGGTCTTCTGGATTTTATAGTGTGTACTTTTGGAGGTATTCTGACAGTTCATATAATGAATATGTTTTTAAAGGAAAAGATGAATCCCCTGATCGGTTCGGCAGGCGTTTCGGCAGTTCCCATGGCTGCAAGGGTGTCACATTCAGAAGGACTTAAGGCTGATCCTGATAACTGGCTTCTGATGCACGCAATGGGTCCCAACCTGGCCGGCGTAATAGGTTCGGCCGCAGCCGCTGGCATGTTCATTGCCATGTTTCAATAGGAGGAAGTCATGAAAAAAGTATTTAACTACTCAGGAGTTTCAATCAAGCAACAGTTACAGCAACGCTGCTTATGCTCAAACATCTTTTTTTCAGCCTTTAAAAAAAACCTACTTGTTAAAAGCGACATCCTTGAAATCAAATCTGACAGCCTGAAAATATGGAATATAAACAGAGGTCTGCTCTCTATATTGCTGATTTTTCTATTGTTTCTTTTTTCGTCACCAGTACAAGATGCATGGGCAATATCCGGTCAGGAGCTTGAAAAACCAAAACCAGTTTTCACACGTATCGGCGATGAGATCTCGGCCAAATATATTCCCCGTGCAAAGAGCACAAGTGTTACAACGACCTTTAAGGTGACCAAGGGCGGCAAACTTGTAGAGGTCAAGGGGATGGATTTTGAAAAAGCTGAGCGTCCTGAAGTTGATATCAAAAATTATAAATCAGCACTTTTTATAATTGAAATAGGAGATGTTATACCAGCCGGTTCTGAAGCTACTGTTACTGTCTCTTCTGACTTTTTTGCAAGTGGGACAGAGTATCGGGTTTTTAATGAAAAACTGCCGCAACCATGGTTCAATTCAGAGTGCCAGAACATTTCAACCAAAGATCGTGTCAGAGATCTGATAATTACCATAAAAGATGGAGGCCCTTTTGATTCTGATGGAGAGGCCAATGGTTCAATAACTTTTGTGGGCGGTCCAAGAGACTCTTTCTGGGGGTACGCACTGGGTACTTTGTTTATTCGTTTTTTTGGGATTTTCCTTGTTCTTTCGCTTCTTATGGTTGGTATGATATTTTCCGGTATGCTATTTAGCCGCTTGGAGTCCAAAAAAACTTCGCTTGAGCCTGATGGTATTGAACCTGATGACATTGAATCTGAACCTGTCTCCAATACGCAAATCCAGGAGAACCAGGATGATACTCAGCCAGTTGAAGAGAATCTGGACTCTGATGAATATACAGAAGAGTGGGCTGATGTGGATTATGAAACCGCTGCTGCCATTGCAGTTGCTCTGCATCTTCATTTTTCACAGCCGGAATCAGGAAATAATATCTCACCTGAAACTGACGACTCTGCTGGCTTTACTTCATCTACAGGTTCTGCTCCATCTACTGTCTATGCTTCATCATCAACCAGAAGCACAGGTAGCAGACCTCTATCTCAGAATCAAAATTCATGGTCTAACCAGGGTCGTGACCAGATGATGAGAGACCGTATGCAGACTTATAACCGTGGAAGCCGTTGAAATAGCAGGTTACTGATATTCTATAGACTTCCAGAAAAGTCTTTTGGTGAGACAAGCCCTTTGTGTATGGTCTCAGGCGGCATTTTCACCAATTTAATTATCTGGAAAATTATACTACCGAAAATAGGTCAACTACCCCTCTTGAATCAAAGATTCAGAAGGGCACTTCTCGGCGGGAATGTTAAACATATTTAAAATAACGGCCATGCCCTGACAGGCACAACTAGGAGTGAAAGTCTCATGATTGCAGATATTTCAAAAGACTTTCACATAAACATATCTGAAAGGTTTTGCAATGAAATATAATATCATAGTAAACGATATAGAATTTGACGTAGAGGTTGGCACGATTCAGGATGGATTTGCCGAAGTAATAGTTAACAACGAACTGTTTGATGTCAGTATCGAAAATTACCAGGAGCTTGCTCCGGCTCCTGTAGTTACAAGACGGGCTAAACCTGCGGTTACAAGGCGGATTCAATCGGCTCCGGCGGTTAAAAGGCATACCCCCCCTGTTTCGGCAAGACAGGCTCCACCAGCTCCGGCAAGACAGGCTCCACCAGCTCCGGCAAGGCAGGCTCCTCCTGCGGCAGCTTCCAGAACACCCCAGGCTGCTCCACAACCTGCTCCTGCGGCCAAACAGGCAGCTCAACCGGCTGCCTCTGTCGCAAGCGGTACTGGTACAATAAAGGCTCCGATGCCAGGATTGATTATAGACATTAAAGTCAAAGTCGGAGATCAGGTAAAGTCAGGACAGGTGGTGGCTATTATGGAAGCCATGAAGATGGAAAATGATCTTCCCAGTGCACTTAACGGAACAGTAAAGGAGATCCGTGTTCAAAAGGGTGCTCAGGTATCGACCGGAGATGTGCTTTTTGTTATTGGATAGACGGAAAGTCAAGCCCCCTCAAAGCTAAAGACTTCGGAGGGGCTTGCAGCGAGTTTTATGTGAAAGTCTTTTGAAAAAGCTGCAATCATACAGCCTTTCATTCTTCGTTGTGCCCGCCAAGGCATGACCGTTATAAAAAAATAATTTTTAATATGCAGGGGGTTCAAAATACTTGAACCCCCTGCTACATATGGAGGTAAAATTTTATGCTTGAGACAAAAATTGAAGACCAGATTATGATTGCCACTCTTACCAATGGTAAAACCAACTCCATAACCCGTCAGACACTTGACCACTTAAGAGAGTGTGTGGCAAAGGCAAATCAGGATGAAAATATAAAAGGGATTATTCTTACCGGCCAGAACAGATTTTTCTCCAGCGGCTTTGATCTTCATACATTTATGGGTTTTAAAACACTTGAGGAGGCTGTTGAATTTCTTGGTTATGCTGACGAAGTTTTTCTTGAACTGTTTCTCTGTTCAAAACCTGTTGTATGTGCAATGAACGGCCATGCCGCTGCCGGTGGCTTGATTCTGGGTATGGCATCTGACTACAGAATCATTGTAAACCATCCCAAAATAAAGGTGGGTATGTCTGAAATCAAAATTGGAGTGCCCCTTTCCGTTGCCCAGAGTGCTATAATGAGATTTGGCCTTGATTCAGACAAGAAATTCAGGGATGTCATGTATTTTGGTGAGATGGTGGATGTCACAAAAGCTCTTGAAAAAGAGATTGTTGATGAGGTTGTTGAGGCTTCAGCGTTGATAACCAGGGCCAAAGCAATTGTCTCTCTTTGGATTGATACTCCTGGAAGACCATTTTCTCGAATCAAGGAGGAGCTCAAAAAAGAGACAGGAGAGCATATAAAAACGAGAATGGCACAAAAAGACTGGCATTATGCCCTGAAATGCTTTTCCAACAAACAGGTGCTGGATACCCTGGCTTTTGTTCAGTCCACCATGGAGTAGTTGTAAAAAAACAGTGTTTTGTCAGGACTTGATTTTCCAGATAACCGGCACGGCCGGAGCGGGGTATTTGCTCTTAAGCCACAACGAAAAATGAAAGTCTTATAATTACAGCTATTTCAAATGATTTTTACATAAAATAAATCAGGGCAAAACTTTTCAGAAAATGTTTTTTTATCTTGTTGTGCATCTGATATGAAACAATTATCTCAATTTTTTAGAAATTTGAAGATCCGCTCAAAGCTTCTGGGAGGTTATACCCTGATTTTTATTCTGGCCACGCTGCTTGGCGGAGCAGTGGTTTATCGCCAGGTTCGCGCCACCATTGAGATTAATATTGAAAGCGAGCTTACAAATGCCACTGCCGCCATTCAAAGCATGGTCAGGATTGCTGCTGCCACATCCATAAAAAACCATCTCAGGGCAATTGCGGAAAAAAATAGGGAGATTGTCCAGAGCATCCACAAAGATTTCCTAAAGGGGCTGATTTCGGAAAATGAAGCCAAGTCCCTGTGTCGTAAAATTTTATTCAGCCAGACTATAGGAAGGACAGGATATCTCTTCTGTGCCAACTCCAGCGGTATTGCCATTGAACACCCAAA
The DNA here is from genome assembly GCA_015231705.1 of Desulfamplus sp. GTDB lineage: Bacteria > Desulfobacterota > Desulfobacteria > Desulfobacterales > Desulfobacteraceae > Desulfamplus. The sequence continues at coordinate 17,303 of JADGBC010000047.1, forward strand.
TCCTGGTGTGACAGGTAAAGATTTTTCAAAACGTGACTTTGTCAAAACAATGATTCAGATGAAGACCGGTTATCTTGAATATGACTGGAAAAATCCTGAAGACGCAGATTTGAAACCAAAAGCCATGTATATATCCTATTTTGAGCCATGGGACTGGATCATTGCCGCATCTTCTTACAGAGAGGAGTTCAAGGAGCTAATCAATATATCGGATTTCAGGCAGAACATTTTGAGCCTCTCCTTTGGGAAGACGGGTTATGCATATATTACTGACAGCAAGGGCAACCTGATCGTACACCCGTTCAATACCGGTAACTACTTTGATGCAAAAGACAGTGACGGACGATATTTTGTCAAGGAGATCTGCCGTCTGAAAAACGGAAAAGCTATCTATACATGGAAAAATCCGGAAGATGCTTATCCAAGGGAGAAAATGGTAATTTTTAACCACATCCCTGAATATGACTGGATTGTAGCTTCAGCCTCCTACCTTGATGAAATTTTCTCTCCTTTAAAGACCGTCCGAAATACCATTGTCACCATGGTTATGCTTATATGTATTCTGGTATTTTCAACCTCCCTATGGATTAACGCAACAGTCATACTTCCCCTTAAATCTCTTATGAAAAGATTCGCTTTGGGTGCTTCTGGTGACTTTGATATACGAATGCCTGTTCAATCAACAGATGAAATAGGGCAGCTTGCAGACTATTTTAACAAGTTCATGGATACTCTGGATCTATACGGCAAAAATTTGCGTTCGGAGATGAACCGCCATCAGATGACAGCTCGGGCACTTAAGGCCAGCGAGGAGAAATATCGTACTATTTTAGAACGGATGGAGGAGGGGTACTTTGAGGTTGATCTCTCAGGAGTATTTACTTTTTGCAACCACGCCATGGCAAGTATCTTGGGCCTCAGTGAGAACCGTGTAATAGGCAGCTCCATAACCGCATGGATGAACGAGGAGAATAGAAAGACTATTGAAGATATCTTTAAAATTGTCAGGCAGTCCGGACGGGCAAAACAGGCATCAGAACTTGAACTGTCAAGAGCTGATGCCACTTTGTGTGCTGTTGAGACATCTGTCTCTCTTAGAAGAGACCATGATAATGTCCCGGAGGGTTTTAGCGGGGTTCTTCGTGATGTCAGTGACCGCAAAAAAAGTGAAAAAGCACTTCGTCTCTCGGAAGAGATGTTCTCCAAAGCATTCAGAAGCAGTCCCTGTGGCATGTTTATAGCGGATCTAAAAGACAGCAGGATTATAAATGTGAACGACAGCTTTCTTGCAGTAACAGGCTACACTCTTTTTGGGCTTATCGGGAAGGAGCTTATGGAGATCGGTTTTTTTCACCACTCATCTGACAGGAAAAAATTGATGACATCCCTTGCTGAAAAGAGTGCTGTTAAAAATTGGGAGATCACCTTTCTGACAGCAAAAGGAACAAAACGGACAGGAATGCTATCTGTTGAGCAGGTTACTCTCTGGGGAGATGTGTGCATGCTCGGAGCCATAGATGATGTTACTGATTCCAGGCGATTAGAGCGAGAGATTCTTACTATCAGCGAGAGAGAACGGCAGAAAATAGCAATGAATCTTCATGACGACCTGTGCCCTCAGCTTATTGGAATAGAGGTTCTGACCAAAATGCTTCAGCAGAGGCTTGGCGAAAAACAAACTTGTGATATATTGACAGGAGAGGCTGAGAGTGCCGGCAGAATAAGGATGCTTATTCAAGATTCTATTGAAAAAACGCGTAGTCTATCCAGAGGGCTATCTCCTGTTAACGTTACTGACCGAGGTTTTGATGCCTCACTTGAGGATCTTGCGGCACATGTCAGAAGCGTGTTCAGCATCTCCTGTAATCTCACCTGTGATATGAGCCAGCCGTTTGAAGACAATTCAGTTGCCACTCATGCCTATTATATTGTCCAGGAGGCCGTTCACAATGCTGTTAAACATTCAAAGGCAGATCAAATACAAATTAAGCTTACAAAGTTGAGAAATAGTGTCGTTCTTACGGTTCAAGATAATGGAATAGGGCTGAACAAGCCTGGAAAATCAGAGGGTATGGGTATAAGGATCATGTCATACAGGGCAAGCTGGATTGGTGCCACTTTGGAATTTGAAAGCTCTTTGGACAGTGGTACGCTGGTAAGACTGGAGGTTGGGATCAGGTAAGTTAGTAATGGTCATGCCATGACTGAACAAGTGATGATAACCGGCACGACCGGAGCGGGACTATTGGCTCTCGGCTACAACGAAGAATGAAAGTCACATAAACACAGCTATCTGAAGATACTTTCACATAAAAGTTAAGCAGTAAGCCAAAGTGATATCAAAAGAATAAAAACTACAACCTGACAGGAAAAAAACTGATGGGCAAAAAAAATATCAATATAATTATCGTTGAAGATCACCCTATTTTTAGAATGGGGATGAAGGAGATGATAGAGCATGAACCTGACATGTTTGTGTGTGGAGAAGCAAGCGACGTTACAGGTGCCTTGAAGCTGATCCGAGAAAAAAAACCGGATCTTGCCATTGTTGATCTATCCTTGAAAGAGAGCAATGGGCTTGATCTTGTCAAGGAGATTTCTGATTACCATAAGCCCATGGCAGCACTTGTTCTCAGTATGCACGACGAAGCTCTGCATGCTGAGCGGTGTATTATGGCCGGGGCCAAAGGCTATATCATGAAGCAGGAGGCTTCGGAATCAGTTGTAATTGCAATCCGCCGTATCATTGACGGGCATATCCATGTCAGTCCGGCAATAATGAGTAATATTCTTAACTCCTTTCAGAAACAGCCGGATCTGGTCTATGAATCCCCTCTGAAACGGGTTACAGATCGTGAGTTTGAGATTTTCCAGCTGATTGGCCAGGGGCTGTCATCCAAACAGATCGCCAACCAGCTTAATATTAGTGTCAAAACAATAGGCACTTACAGGGAACGAATAAAGGAGAAGCTTAACTTAAAGAGTGCTGGAGAACTTGTCCGGTATGCCGTGATCTGGGTTGAGACCGGGCTCTTTAAAGAATTTGAGTGAACTATCCCTTCCATTAGCTTTTACCATCCCCCCTTCCAAACCAGACTTTGAATAACCAGAAAGAGATTCTGGTTATTCATCAAGCTATATGTTTTTAACTCTATCCACTTTCCGAATCATCAAAATCAACATTCGTTATTAAAACCAGGACTCCTTATTTATGACAAAGTAGGCAATCTGCCTACACACTTTTGAGATACTTGCATACCCCATTATGGGCATTACGCCGATTTTTTTATCTTTTAAGATAACATATACACTACAACAGAGTCTTCTCTTTTTATTCAGTTGAAATTCATTTTCAATTTTTATGATTCACTCTTAACAAAACACAAAGGAGAAAAAAATGGCAATTAAAAGAAAAGATGGTGAACGTCAACCTGGGATCCACTGGGGAAAATTTACAACCCGTATTCCAGGAGTACATGTTGATTTCTCCCTTCCTGAAATTATTCAAGGAGGGCTTCTGACAACTGCTACCGGCGGGGTGGTTGCAGCTCTTACCATGAAGTTTTTTCTGGTTCCTTTTGAAGTTGCCTGGGCTGTAGTGCTTCTCCAGCTATTCTGGCTCTGGGTCATACCGACAGTGGTCTTGGGCGAACCATACGCACCTGGATGGATAACTCCTGCATTGCCCCTGGTGATGACCTTTTTGGGATCATTTGAAGCAGGTATTCCTGCCATACAGGCAATGATGGCGGTGACCGTCTGCGTATCAGCTATTTTTTTGTTTTTTGCAATTACAGGCCTCAGCAAGCATTTTTTTCAATGGGTACCGGTGGAACTTCGTGCTGCCATCATCTTTGGCGGGGCAATAGCTGCGTTTAATGCTGAGTTTGGCCGTCTGGAGCAACTGCCCATAACCCTGCCAATTGTCTGGGGAGTGGTTTTTCTCCTCATGTTTTCCATATGGTTTACCAAGGCAAGAAAGGGGAGCAAATTCTTGAATCTTATGGGTTCCATGGCACTGCTGGTAGGCTTTTTGGTGGCTGCGATTGCAGGCCCTCTGACAGGAGAGATCGTTTTTGACATAAAGATGGGCTGGCATATTCCTCAGATTGGAGCATATATAAAAGCTGTATCCCCCTTTACCGTGGGTTGGCCTTCTATTGACATCTATCTAAAAGCCTTCCCTCTTGCTCTTATGGTCTATACATTTATTTTTGGTGACTTGATCCTTGCCAACACTCTTCTAGAGCAGGCTGGAGAGGTGAGAAAAGATGAAAAAATTGAAGTTGACACCACCCGCAGCCATATAATCCTCTTTATACGAAATATGGGCCATCTTCTTACAGCAGGCCCTTTTATCCCTCTTCACGGGCCAATCTGGACAGGCGTGCATGTATTTCTTACAGAACGCTACAAAACCGGTCGTAAAAACATGGACTCTTTTTTCTCAGGTACATTCAACTGGTACTGGCCAGCTTTTATTCTGATATTCATGGTTCCTGTGGTGACATTCATGAAACCGCTTCTGGCAGTGGCTCTCTCAATCACATTGATTCTTACCGGTTTT
>JADGBC010000048.1 GCA_015231705.1 Desulfamplus sp.
ATTCTGCAACCTATGTGGTGGGAGTTATGAGTTCCAATGGCAATCTTGACCCCAAAAACAGCCTGAAAATATTCTGGGGAGTTCTGTGCAGCACCATTGCCGCGATGCTTCTGTTGACCGGTGGGCTAAAAGCTATTCAGACAGTCTCTTTTGTGGTCTCTTTTCCATTCATGCTCCTGATGGCTATTATGATATTTGCGTTCTTCCGCTCGCTTGGCTCGGAAAAAATCTAAACAGAGTCAGACATCTTGCATTTGATTTAAACGCTCATGGCCGGATTCGGCTGCTGCCCCCGACCATGAAAAGCAAATCTGTTTTTAAGGTAAAAGTAGTTGACACTTATTTGATGGAAAGGCTCTTAAAATATGAAAAACACATTTCAAATGACAAACAAGTTGATGTAAAAAATACAGATTCACGCTCAAGTCCATTAGTACAGAGTTTGCTGCTGATCACTGTTTACCAAAGGGATCAGCAGCAAATTTTTTTTTATCAATCTGGTATTTCTTTATCTTGTAGTGAAAAGATTGCGGCGAAAGTCCAAGCAATCTTGCTGCCTTTGCAGCATTGCCATTTGTCTCTCTTAATGAATCGCATATGAGCTCTTTCTCATTAGCAGATTGACTCTCCAGAAGAGTAAGTTTTTTTGTTGGCTGTTGTGGTGATAAAAATCTTGATGAATCTGTGGTTAGGTCATAATCTGATGGTATTTGAGTCGCACGATCCTGTTCTGACAAGTAACTGCTGTGTTCAGAAAAGTCGCTGCAGCACCTTGAAACTCTGCTTTCATATTCTGAAGAGTGGCTGGAAGCAAAAAAAATTCCTGAAGCTTTCAAAAGACTTAGAACGTGGCTGGGAAGATGCTTCAATCTTATACAGTGATTGACACTGCTGTAGTATTTGGAATGCCAAATAGTTTGTTCAAGCCGGTTGATACCTGCATGGCACCAAGCCCAAGAGAGGTGGCAACACCAAAAAGAGTCACAACAATAGCTAAAGTGTCTATGGATTTGCCAATAACGCCCTGTACTCTTTCACGGCCAATTAGAGGTTCAATAATCCAGCTTAGCTGAAAGGGGTTTCCTTTTCTGAAGTGGGAATAGGCAAGAAGCATGGCAACAACAGCGTAACATGCCCAGGGATGAAGCCCCCAGTGAAAAAATGTAGTTCTCATGGCATCTGCAGCAGCCTGAGCAGACTTGGGCTCTGCAAACGGAGGTCCTGCAAAATGATACACTGGCTCTGCAACGCCCCAGAATACGAGGCCTATCCCCATGCCTGCAGCAAAAAGCATGGCAAACCACGACCCAAGAGTGAACTCAGGCTTATCATTATCCTTGCCAAGTTTAATGGCACCAAATTTACTGAATGCAACACCAAAACAGAATATTACAAAACCTGCAACAAACAAAAGATATGACCAGCCAAAATTATTAATGAAAAACTTGAACAGCTTATCAAATACCTCTTTCACACCATCCGGTGAAATCAAAGTTGCAATAATAAAAATGGCACAACAGATTACCGAAGCAAACGTTACGCCTTTATTGATTGAATTTGAACTTTCCTGCATTGCAATACTCCTTAAATTTTTAATAGGGTTAACATTGACGTTTTAATCACTCAGAATCATGACAATCAAAATGCTTTTTTACTGTAAAAATACAACATATCTGATATATCTGAAGTCAAATCGCAAATATTATGCCAAACAAACAAATTCACCTGAAAAACATCATATTATAAACTCATCTGTCATAATTTCTCTGAGTTGCTCTCTATATAGGTTAAATAAGACTTTAGAATAGCACATATAGTTTTCCAGATAATTAACTTGGTGAAAATGCTGCCTGAGACTACTGAAAAAGGGTTTGTCTCACCAAAAAACTTTTCTGGAAATCTATACAGTATAATGAGAAGTGAGAATTTACGACTCACGAGTTCTAAAGATAGAAATCAAAATTATTGAGAACACTGAACCAAATTCATATATTTTATATTGATTTATCATTTTAACAAAACCAAAGCTATTAAATGAAACTTACGAACAAAATACAAATATTTTTTATAAACATTTTTTTATAAACATTTTTTTATTTGCATCAATAACATTATTAATTGAATTATGAAGAGAAAAAAATCTCCGCTGTCTAATGAAAGGTGGCTGTAAATTTTGCATAAAAACACATAAAATAATACAAAGGAGCGAATAACATGCTTAAAACTATCAACCCCACGCAAACCCCAAGCTGGCAAAAGCTTACAAAACATTATGAAAGCATGAGAAGTGTCCACATGAAGGATCTGTTTGCAAAAGAAAGTGATCGATTTCAAAAATTTTCAATACGATGGAACGATATTCTTGTGGACTTTTCCAAAAATATCATCACATCTCAAACCATTGATCTTTTATGTAAGCTTGCACTTGAAACCGACCTCAAGGACGCAATCAATAAAATGTACTCCGGAGATAAAATAAATGGCACAGAGAACCGACCGGTTCTGCATATTGCTTTGAGAAATATGGCTAACATACCAATATTTGTTGACGGCAAAGATGTCATGCCAGATGTCAACAGAGTTCTTTGTCAAATGGAGGATTTTTCTAAAAAAGTAATCTCTGGCAACTGGAAAGGTTACACTGGAAAACCTATCCAGAGTATTGTAAATATTGGGATTGGAGGATCTGATCTTGGGCCTGTCATGGTTACAGAGTGCCTAAAGCCTTATACAAAAAAAAATCTGTCTGTGCATTTTATCTCCAATGTCGACGGAACTCACATCATGGAGACACTAAAAAAAATAAACCCTGAAACCACACTTTTTCTTATCGCATCCAAGACATTTACCACACTTGAGACTATGACCAATGCCCACACTGCAAGAAAATGGTTTCTTGAACATGCTTGCGATGAGAAAAACATAAAACACCATTTCGCGGCCATCTCCACTAATAGTCCTGCTGTTGAAGCTTTTGGAATTGCACGCGAAAACATGTTTGAATTCTGGGAATGGGTCGGAGGACGATATTCGCTGTGGTCAGCCATAGGTCTGTCAATTTCCTGTGCAATTGGTTTTGAGAACTTCAGAGAACTGCTTTTGGGTGCTCATGAAATGGATAACCATTTTAAAAGTGCCTCTTTTGACAAGAATATCCCTGTCATCCTTGCTCTTATAGGAATTTGGTACACAAACTTTTTTGGCACAAACACTGAGGCAATCCTTCCTTATGATCAGTATATGCACAGGTTTGCAGCCTATCTTCAGCAGGGAAACATGGAGAGTAATGGCAAAAGTGTTGATAGAAACGGAGAGTTTATCAAAATAGATAATCAACATAATATAAAAAATTTAACAAGTTTAATAAATTTAAATTCAAAAAATAATAAAAGAGTTTGTGTTGAAGAGAACGAAAGAAGTGGATATAGCACAGGCCCTGTTATATGGGGGGAACCTGGTACAAACGGACAGCATGCATTTTATCAACTCATACATCAGGGTAGTCAGATGATTCCAGCAGACTTTCTTGCTCCGGCAATCAGTCACAATCTTGTAGGAAATCACCACAAAATTCTTCTATCCAATTTTTTTGCACAGACAGAGGCTCTTTTAAATGGAAAAAGCCTTGAAACCATAATTCAGGAGATGAAGAGCAGTGGAAGAAGCGATGAAGAGATTGAAAAAATAGCTCCACATAAAACTTTCAAGGGAAACAAACCCACCAATTCAATACTGTTTAAAAAAATGACTCCCAGAACCCTTGGGAGCCTTATTGCTATGTATGAACACAAAGTATTTGTTCAAGGGATTATATGGAATATATTCAGTTTTGATCAATGGGGAGTTGAGCTTGGAAAAGAGCTTGCTACCAAAATACTTCTGGAGCTTGATAATAGTGAATCTATACACTGCCATGACTCTTCGACAAATGGTCTCATAAATACATTTAAAGAGATGGGTCTCTAAAAAATCCATATGTTATTGAAAAAAAATCAACAGAATAAAAAAAATGTTATATTTGCTATTGCTTTTACATTTATCTTTTGCTATTTTTTACAGGGTCGTGTTATGAATGTATTGGTTTTATACTCAAAAAAATTGGTGTAAAAATAATATCTTATAAAATTATAGCTATCTGAATACTATTGTATGCCTTATTCAAAAACAGAGGAGATTTTATTAAACTAGAAGCCAAAAGAAGATCATAATATCCAAAAAAGACTCAATCCATAGATAACAACATAAAAAGTAAATTTTTCTTAAAAGTCAGTTTTTCTTTTGTGGGCGATTTTTTCAATATCAAAAGAAAAACTTTTTAAAAAAACAAACATATAACCATAAAAGTAGAGGAAAGGTAAAATGAGCAAAAATCCTGATATCTTGACAATCCCCCAGGCAGCAAAATATTGTGGCGTAACCCGAATGAGCATGTGGCGCTGGGTTAAAGCAGGAAAAATTAATTCATTTGTTACTCCTGGTGGACACCACAGAATTATTAAATCGGATCTTGAAAAATCACTTAAAGCCCAAGGCATGAAGATGATGATCCGGCAGATTGATGCACCGGCAAGAGTACTGATTGTTGATGACAATGAGTTGGTTGTAAAGGGCCTGGAGAAACTCTTCCTTGAAGAATCCTTTGAGGTTGAAACTGCAAAAGATGGTTTCGAAGCTGGTGTGAAGGCAAAACAGTTTAACCCTGATCTTATCATCCTTGATCTTATGATGCCTCAGATGGACGGATTTGAAGCCTGCAAATTTCTGAAAACCAATGACTCAACATCACACATTAGAATCCTCATCCTGACAGGCCATGCTTCCAAAGAGAATATGAATGAAATAATGGACGCTGGAGCAGATGACTATATGGAAAAACCGGTTGATAATGCTGAACTTGTTGATAAATCAGAAGATCTTCTCAGAGATCTGCACTGGATAAAAGAACATATCAGAAGCAAACGCAGACGCTAATATTTTCAAGAAATCAGTGTAAGGTTTCAAGGCCTTGCACTGATGTTTTTATACTGCCCCCCCCAACTCTATATTGATATTTTTTCCAAATATTTACATCCACTATCTTGTCGTCTTCATATTTGTTTCAACCCCACAGATAATAGCGTTACAACTCACCATCCATTCAACTTATAGCAATTCCTGATAAATTATCACTGAATCCATTCAAAAAAACAATTTGATTCCCCATAGTAGTTCAGGTTAATTGATTGCATCAAATATAATCTTTATACCATTTTATATTATGAAGCCACATTCAATTATGAAAAATATTTTACTATCTGAAACACCCTATAAGATCATACGCATTGCACTCGGAGTAATTTTTTTTTACTCAGGATTTCTAAAACTGACTGATCTAAGCTCATTTAAGGAGGTTATTAGTGCATTTGGCATAGTTCCCTGGCAGATAAGAAGTTTTACAGCCCTTTTAATCTCAACTTCTGAATTCATTGCTGGTATTGGATTGATTCTGGATATTAAAGGAAGCCTCACGGCTGTCTTCTCAATGCTGATTATGTTTATAATCGTCTTACTCTACGGAATTCAAATGGGATTTGACATTGATTGTGGATGTTTTGGAAGCGATGATCCTATTGGGTCAGCATTCCATGGACTCAGATCTGCCTTTGTCAGGGATGTGATATTGGTCTTTTTTACTACCTACCTTTTTATATGGCGAAAGCTGACCTCATTTACGCCTGTTTCACCTTTTCTGTATTGCAAAAAACTTGCATACAAAAAATTATAAATATTACCTGTTAAATCAAAAGGAGAGAGATCTACTATGAATTTTAAAGTCACAAAGTATAGATTATTGGAATCCGGAGTAATGAAATCCGACAAAATTTTATCTTCAAAATCGATATCTCTGTTAGCATTAACTGTGTGCATTATCATATATTCAGCACTACCAGCTCATGCTTTTCTTGACAATAAATTCAAACAGGAGATAGAGACAGAAAACAATGCTGTCAAACTTGCCAGGGAAGTTCAAAAGGGTGGATATGATCTTGTAACCACAGATGAGCTAAAACAGTGGATTGACAACAAAAAGAAAGATATGGTGATTGTTGATACAATGCCATATGAAGAGAGCTATAAAAAAAGCCATATACCAGGAGCTCTACAATTTCTGTTTCCAATTCAAGATATGAATACTTGGGATACCAAGGAAACAGATGGTAAAACAGAGGCAGATTTCCAAAAATTGCTGGGCAATAACCTTGAAAAGACCATTATCATATACTGCGGGTTTGTAAAGTGTACCAGAAGCCACAATGGTGCTGTATGGGCAAAAAAACTCGGATATAAAAATGTTTATAGGTATTCAGGGGGGATATTTGCTTGGAAAGGTGCCGATTTTGAAGTAGAACAGGTCCAATAGGAATTTAGACCAGGCACGCTTGAACTGTGCTCGTAGCGTGCCTTAAACATTTACTATGAAAATGCATGTTGATTTTCATGATTCGGTATGTCCACACAAAATCCATGAATCTTTTATGTGAAAGTCTCTTGAAATAACAGTAATCATGCGACTTTCATTCTTCGTTGTGGCCAAGAGCAATACCTCGCTCCGGCCGTGCCGGTTATTAAACCTTTATAATCAATCCCCTTAAACTTAATTTGCATTGTTGAAACCGTATAAAGTTAGTTTCAGAATTGATCTCCTATATTGTGCGAAAAATACCTCTTGACGGAATGGCATCTACTGGTAGTGTTAGCATTGTAGATCTACACCTTTATTATTTTACCATGTCATAAGGAGAAAATTATGAAATTTGTAATTATTGGAGGAGATGCCGCAGGAATGAGTGCAGCAAGCAAGGCAAAAAGGAACAGTCCTCAGATGGAGGTAATGGTGCTGGAGAAGACATTAGATGTGTCATACAGTGCATGCGGTATGCCCTATAACATTGCAGATCCATCAAGAGATATGGATGATCTTGTTGTAAGAAAGGCTGATATATTCAGACAAACAAATAAAATTAATCTTCTTACCGGCCACAGAGTAGATCATATAGACCCTGTCAGGAAAACTGTTTCCGGTGTGATACTGTCTGGCAATATTGATTCTGATAATGGCTCCCCCACTCATGGTTTTTTGGGCAATCATGACCCTGTTGTTACAAATACTTATCAAAAATTTTCCTATCCATTTGACAAACTGCTTATTGCAACCGGTGCCGCACCAATAGTTCAGGATCTTCCAGGTTTTGATCTGCCAGGAGTGATGGCTCTGAAAAGCCTTGAGCAGGGAAGGCAAATCAAGAAATTCATAGAGGCCAATAATGTCAGGCAAGCGGTAATTATAGGTATGGGATATATCGGGCTTGAGATGTGCGAGGCACTAAGGACTCGTTCCATTGAAGTCTCTATGGTCAAGCCTGGCAGTCAATTTTTGCCATGGATGACCTGTGAGCTTGCAGAGGTTGTAAAACAGGAACTTGACGATAACAGCGTTAAATTATATGGCGGCCATACAGTCATAAAAATAGAACAGGCTGTAAAATCAACACCATCTGAAGAGACTCAACAAAACAGAAAATGTGCCCTATCTGTTGTCTGCGAAAATATCACACTTGATGCTGATATGATTATTGTGGCTTCAGGTGTCAGACCGTGCAGCGAAGTTGCAATATCCGCAGGTATTGAGTCCGGCATTGCTGGTTCTATTGCTGTTGATAAGATGCTTAAAACCTCAGATGACAATATTTATGCGGCCGGAGACTGTGCAGATGCATTTCATGTGGTTACAGGTGAAAAGTGCTGGATCCCTTTGGCCCTCAGAGCAAATAGATCCGGATGGGCAGTAGCAGACAACGTATGCGGAATTGAGACTTCTTTGTCAGGTGTAGCAGGAACAGCAGTGTTTAAAGTGTTTGACCTTCAAGTGACACGCACAGGACTTTCACTCAAAGAGGCATTGTCCGCAGGATTTGATCCGGTTGAGGTGGTTATCAAAACCAGATCACGGGCACACAGCCATCCAGGCTCCAGGTCAGTTCATGTAGCAATGGTGGGAGACAAAAAAAGTGGCAGGCTTTTGGGTGTTCAGATGGTTGGAAAAGATGGGGTGGCACACCGTATCAATGCAGCGGCTGTAGCACTTCATGCAAATATGAGTGTGACAGATTTTGCACAGACAGATCTTGGCTATGCTCCGCCATTTGGACCGGTGTGGGATCCTCTGTTGACTGCTGCCAATCAGCTTCTGAAAAAGATGTGAACAATCCTCTTGATAGAGATAAAGATAAACGCCATAGACCATAATAATATAAACAGCACAAGGCAACTACATTGCTGCGTGCCTTGTGCTGTTTATGCTTGGTAAGTGCCTATGGGCAGATTACACTGCCCTCAAATCCATCTCCGCCATATCCAGCTTGAGACCAGACACGCCAATTAAATTTAAACCCTGATAAAACAGAAGAACGTGTCCCCAAAAACTTAGCGACATCATTAACAAAAGTCCTTGGTGACCATGAATAAAAGCCTTCTCCACATTTTATGGCCTGGAGCCCCGCATAAACATTCCAATTTTCATCACAAATATCTATACAATAAAATGTGTCATTACCTCTTTTCTCCCATCTCACAAGATCGTATGTTGACTGATAAGGGCTCTCAGGTTGAACTCCAGGCACTATAAATTCACCCTCAAAACCCTCTTGTTTTGTATGATAATTGAGTGCCGAGTCTGACCACACTTTCCAATGGTAAGTCCCTGGTTTAAGATTTAACTTGTTTGGTGAATAGCTATGCAACCCTTCACCACAGTCTGCAGCCTGATAAATCATATTCCAGTCTGCATCAAAGATATCTATACAATAAAAGGTGTCATTGCCTCTATATCCCCATTGGAGAAGATCATATGTTGACTGATATGGATTTCCGCCCCGAACTGCACGCACATAGTAATTGTTGTAGCCCTTCTTATTACGTTTACCATGACCATAATCAAAATGGATACCCCATGCAAGGGAGCTGTTATAGGAGTACGTAGTAGATGTCCAATAAAAATCAGGGTAAGTATCTGGAAAATAATCAGAGTCAATAACCGGATAGTGACGGCTGTAATCAACAATAGTTCTCAACTCTTTTATAGTGGGAAGCCGCCAGTCAGTGTAGCCACCTGTTTCCAGGTTTTCACAGTAGGTTATAGCAGACTCCCAATCCATCTTTGTGCCAGTCTCTTGTTGCCACACAAGACCAGTGGTACTATCAGTGACTGTACCATCGCCATTGTCAACAAAATTATTCAATGACCCCTCTTGCCCACCTCTAACCGCACGAACATAGTGGCTTCCATACTTAAAGAGGCTGTAGTCATGGCCTCCATCGTAGTAGTTAAAGTATATGCCCCATGCAAGGTATTTATTGTACGAGGATGTAGTACCTGCCCAATAAAAAGAAGAGATGGTATTAGGAAAATAATCTGTGCTGATTGTAGGCCCAGGATAGGTAACACTGTAGTCAAATATAAAAGCAAGCTCCTTCACAGTGGGCATACGCCAGTCAGAATACCCTCCGTAGTTGGCAGAGTTAAGTGCATTAATGAAATCCTCTGTATCTGTACCGTTTCCCGGAGTACCGGAATATCCTCCGTTGGTAGCGACTATAGTGTCATACCATGTGTAGGTATTGTCTGCATCATGGGGATCATTATAATTTTTAATCCCGTCCTTTTTTGTTTTGACCTCCCACATAAGTCCGGTCACATTATCTTTAACCATGGCCCATGACGTGGCTGAATCCAAAAGAGCATTACCCATTGTATCAAACTTGGTATAAAACATAGGATTGATGGTATAATTTGCGTCTTGACCATAAGGTGACTGGCCAGTTGACGGGCATATAATCTCTTTGTATTTGATATCAAGATTATATCCTTGAACATCGTAACACTTTGTCTGACCTGTGTCTGGAACCGGCCAAATTACATCAGTCTCAGATAAAGCATTTTGTTGATCAGCTGCATAAGCTATGGATAATGTAAACATCAAAAGAACAGTGATAGTCAATCCTGTTACAAATAACTTAATCTTTAGATACTTGATTTCTCTGGCCATAAACCCCTCTTTTCTTTAAAAAATTATAACCTTGACTCACATTACAAGCAGTTATTTTCATATATCACTTGAGAAAAAAAAATGTCAATTGTTAAAACAATACAAAGGGTGTAATTGTGCATTTGAATAACCGGCACGGCCAGAGCGAGGTATTGCTCTTGGCCACAACGAAGAATGAAAGTCTCATGATTACTGCTATTTCAAGAGACTTTCACATAAAATTCTACAGTCTCTCTTATTACTCTCTACTGTTTTCATCAACAGCCTCCTGATGAAAATCTGCTCCTGTTAGCGACCCAGTATATTCACCATTACCAAACGAGCTATTCTTACAAGTTGTCTCAAAAAAATGAGGATAGATTTCCATACATCTCTCTAGAATTGTGTCAAAAGGCAGATCAGAAAAATGGCCATGATCTTTTAGATACTCCATATGACGGTTGCCTTTAGTATCAAATTCATGAAACAGAGAGTCATGAGTACCATCAAATTCCAGAGGTTTGACATTAAAATGGGTACAAAGGGTCAAGTTAAATGCTGGTGTAGCTTTAACCCAGTTATTATTCAACAACAGCTCCACATACCCATGATACATAAAAACATCTGTTTGCATCAGTGCCCTTAACCTGCTGGTTGAGAGATGATTTTTCACATCTGCAAATCCAAGCCGTGCTGGAATACCCTGAGAACGAGCCGCAGCAGCAAGAAGAACCGCCTTTGCGACACAATATCCCGACATTTTTTTGAGCACTGAACTTGCCTTGAAATTTGCCCTGTCATTTTTAAAATCGTATGGGTCATACCGGATTTCATCCCTGACAGCATAATAGAGTTTTACAGCCATCTTCTGATTACTGTCGCCTCTTGAGCACCTGGCTTGAGCAAACTGTGCCACTTCAGGAATATCGTAATCCATAAAATATGTAGGTTTAAGAAAAATCGTTAAATCCTCTTTGCTTTTTGGTTGATCTTTGTTCATTGGTTACTCCAGGGAGTTCTGAGGGAAGTCTAATGTGTCACTACTTATTTTCCTGAAAAAACGGGTTTTCTTTTTTCAACAAAAGCGGTGACTGCCTCCATCAGATCGTTTGAGGGTATAATATTACTGCTGATAGAGGCCACATATTTGAGTCCATCATCAATAGATTTTCCAACTCCATAATTCAGAACATCCTTAGATGCCTGAACTGCCAGAGGAGAATTATCAGCAATCTCCATAGCAAGCTCTTCTGCCCGTTCCATAAGAATATCTCTGGTATCATAAACATCATTAACCAGGAGAATCTCTTTTGCACGTTCTGCTGAGATTCTTTTTGCGGTATAGGCAAGTTCGCGGGCATGTCCCTGTCCAACAATCAGGGGGATTCTCTGGAGCACGCCTACATCTGCAACAAAACCGAGAGCCGCCTCTTTTAAAGAAAAAACTGCATCTTTGGAACAGATACGGATATCACAGGCAGTCGCCATATCAAGACCTCCACCTATACAATAACCGTGAATAGCAGCAATGACTGGTTTGCTGCACCATTCAATGCAGGAGATCGTATCCTGAAGAGAAGATATCTTTGAAAGAAGTTTCCATTTTACTCCTCCTTTCTGGCTTTTTTCCATAAGTTCCGGCATCTCTGAAACCATCTCCATCAGATCAATTCCGGCACAAAAGCATGATCCCCTACCTGCCACTATAACTACTCTTATCTCTGGATCCCTATCAAGATCCTCAAATATGGGTATTAATTCCTTCCATGCCGGCGGGTTCATGGCATTTTTTTTATCTGGACGATTTAGATAGACCCAGGCAACAGGAGATTTTTTTTCCACAAGGTAAAACTGATATTCGCTCATTGATTTCATTTCCTTTTCCCATAAAAATACATTTTGATTATCACAATTAGAATGGTCTAAAAATACCTATGCCACTTTGCGATGAATTTGTATTTTAATTTTAATGATTCGGGGTGGCAACAAAAAAAACTGTCATCCACTTTGAGTAAAATTTCCCATATCTCTCATCTCAGGTATCTTTAAGTAAAGATATCATAAATTGACAATTAAATAGGCTCTTGTTATATCATCAGGTACTCTTTTAAAAAAGAATATATTGGATATATGCTTAAAAAAACGTGAAAAATGGAGGTGGTGAAAATGAGAAAAAAAAATCTTGAAAATGGAGAATCTAAAAACAAAAACGATATAGATGAAAGGATCGAGATAAATAGTTGTTCTTATTCAGAAGCTCAGGGTAAAGAGCTTCTGAGATTAGCACGAAGCAGCATTGCTGCAAAGTTAAAGATAAAGAGTGATTTGCCAAAACCATCTTTAATAATGGAGACACTCAAAGAGGAAATTTTCAACCTAAATGTAGGTACCTTCGTAACAATACATATTAATAAAAAACTAAGGGGATGCATTGGTACATTAGAATCTGTGGAAACCGTCAAAGAAGATATAAGGCAAAATGCCATAAGTGCGGCATTTCAGGATCCAAGATTTCCGCCTTTAACATCAAAAGAATTCAATGATATCCATCTTGAAATAAGCATACTATCTCAACCTGTAACTCTTGAATATTCAGATTCTGACGATCTTCTGTCAAAACTTCAACCAGGAGTTCACGGACTTATAATAAGCAAAGGGGGAGCAAGGGCGACTTTTCTTCCTCAGGTATGGCAGCAACTGCCGGACAAGTCGCAGTTTCTATCCAACCTGTGCCGAAAAGCGGGATTGTCTGAGGGGGAATGGAAACGAGGTACTTTGGAGGTAATGATTTATACAGTTCAGTATTTTGAAGAATAAACTGTAATGATATTTTTCTGAATCGTCCCAAGTCATGAATAAGGTATTTTCATGATAGCGATCATGTCCTGATGAGCACAACGGAGAATGAAAGCCTCATTATTACAGACTGTTCAAAAGACTTTCACATAAACCGGCACGGCCTGAGCGGGGTATTGTATCTGGGTCGCAACGAAGAATGAAAGTCATATAAATACATCTATTTGAAAAGAGTTTCACATAAAACATTAATAGCCGGAATTTAGCTACCCCCCAAGCATGAAAACCACGATGTGTTTTCACGGCAAAGACTTGATAACCTATTGCAAAAGCGTATCATCCTGGGCAACTTTTCGTATCAGTTCCTTATAATCTAATGCACCGTTGCATCCTGGAGCATATTCAAAGATAGTCTTGCCATAGGATGGAGCTTCGCTGAAATGCTCATTATATCTTATTGGCTTACAGATAAACTCACTGTAAAGCTGTTTAAGTTTTTTGAATATCTCCTGTGGATGCTTTACCCGAGTATCCATAAATGTCGGGACAATATATTTCAATGCCACCTCTTTGCGATATTTATGGATTGAGCTTAAACTTTTAATAAATTCGGAAAGTCCCTGATAGGGCATAGCTTCAAGAGCAATGGGAACAAGAACTTCTGTTACATAAAACATAACATTTATAGTAAGAGAATCCCATCCAGGAGATGTGTCAATAATAACAAAATCATACTGCTCATCCACTCCTGTAAGAGCTTCAGATAATGTCCACTCCTGACCAATGCTTTTTTTATCAATAATACGCTTAACCCCAGCAAGCGATCTGCCTCCAGCCAGAAGCCACAAGTTCTTGCGCACTTCCATTGTTGCTTCCTGGGCTGATAATTCCCCTGTGAGCAACTCTGTCAGACCAGCACTTGGTTTTTTACCAAGATTATAAGCAGATTGTCCTTGAGTATCAGTATCAATAAGGAGCACTTTGAAACCGGCAAGAGCAAGTCCAGCACTCAAATTTACCGACGTAGTCGTTTTCCCCACACCACCCTTGCTTAAGGATACCGAAATCCTTCGTGTAACGGCAGTTCTCTTACCAGGCATAGCTAGTTGATCTGCTGGTTTGAGATTATCGGATAAAGAAGGTTGTACTATTGATTGATTTGAGGCTGCATTAGAAACAAGGACGGGATTTGGTGACAATTGTCTTGAAGTGCCGGTTGGAGAATCCGCATCAGGAGAGGGTGCGGAAATTAAACCCGGTTCCGATACAGTAGGCGGCACAAGTTGATTCATGATGATGGGGAATCTATGACCACACGCTTTGCAGCGAGCGACAATTCTTTTACCCTCAGGGATATTGGAAATATTTACTTGGTGTTGTTTTGCACACTTCGGGCAGACAATGACAGTCACTTGTCCTCCTTTGTCAACTTTTTTTAAAATGGCATCAATGTCCGAGTCGCTCTATTAAATGTTGCACTCAGGGGTTAATTAAACTTCACTTTTCTGTCTTTCATCCCTGCACATGATTATTATTTGCAGCCTGGATGCTATCACTCAAAATATTACCATTTTCACCATCCTGGCCACTATCATCCAGCAGATCTCTTTTTAACGCCTCACATATTTCCCCAATCTGTTTTTTTCCTGCTCGGACTGTTTCTGCATCCATATTCAGCCATTTGACACCAAAAAGAGGAGGGGATTCCTTTACAGAAGTGATATGAACAATCTGACATTCAACTCCGCTGAATTTATCATCTCCAAGAATCAATTCGCAATTAGATAAAATCTGATCTTTAAAAAAAGATTTATCCTCAACCATCAATACGCCAGCCCCTTTTACATTTAGATCTTCAATAGGGAAAGACGTATCCTCTATTACAATCAAGAAACGATCCTTTTTACGCACTGGAATACGAAAGGATTTCCGAACAGTTGCAGATTCAAAAGAATCATCCTCCAGCTCCAGAAGCTCAATTGATTCTCCATTCAGTGCGTTGTTTGACTCTTCATTTAATTGTTCATCCATATGATTGCACCTTTACATATATTATTTTTTATAAAAAATATATATATCAACATAAAAATTGACAGGCAAGAGAAATAATAACATCACACATATTTTTATAGGCATCCCTAATATTTTCCCCAAAAGCAGTTGACACTTTTTTCTGGTATAAACCCTGCAAATTAGGGAAAGAGCTCAAAAAAATGTCAACTGATTAATATTAGGATGCCTCTCTATTCTGGAGAACAATCTTACATCAGTTGGCTGTAAAAATCATTACCCTTATCATCAACAATAATAAATGCAGGAAAATCCTCAACCGTCATCATAAAGACCGCTTCCATCCCAAGCTCTTCATATTCAATAAGCTCAACTTTTTTGATGAAATCCTTACCAAGCCGTGCCGCAGGACCTCCAGGAGATCCTAAATAAAATCCGCCAAACTCTTTACACGAATCAGTCACCTGTTTTGAGCGGTTACCTTTGGCCAGCATGATCATGGAGGCCCCCTCTTTCTGAAATTCAGGCACATAAGCATCCATTCGTCCCGCAGTAGTTGGGCCAAAGGATCCAGAAGCCTGACCTTCAGGAGTTTTTGCAGGGCCAGCATAATAGATAATGTGGTTCTTTATGTAATCAGGAAGCCCCTCTCCTCTGTCCAGACGTTCCTTGAATTTTGCATGGGCAATATCTCTTGCCACAATTATTTTACCGGAGAGAAGCAGACGTGTAGATACAGGATAGTTACTCAACACGGCCCTTATCTCATCCATTGGGCGATTTAAATCAACTCTTACCGGCTCTGCCATTTCAGGCTCTTTTGCCGGAAGATATTTTGCTGGATTCTCCTCAAGCTGCTCTAAAAAAATACCAGCTTTTGTAATTTTACCTTTGATCTGACGGTCAGCACTGCAACTGACTCCTATGCCAACCGGGCAGGAGGCACCATGTCTTGGCATCCTTATAACTCTTACATCCAAAGCGAAATGTTTGCCACCAAACTGAGCACCAAGTCCAAGTTTCTCAGCCCGTGCCATAACCTTTGCCTCAATTTGTATGTCTCTGAAGGCATGAGCTGTATCATCTCCCTCTATAGGTAGTGAATCAAGATATCTTGCAGATGCAAGTTTTACAGCTTTAAGGTTGGCCTCAGCAGATGTGCCTCCAATTACAAAGGCAATGTAATATGGCGGACAGGCTGCTGTACCCAAAGATTTCATTTTTTCAGTCATAAAATCAAGGAGAATCTCCTCAGAGTTTAGTACAGCCTTTGTCATCTGATATAAAAATGTCTTGTTGGCAGAGCCCCCGCCTTTTGCCATAAACAGAAAATGATACTCATCCCCTTGAGTAGCATACAGCTCAACCTGGGCAGGCAGATTGTTTCTGGTATTTTTTTCTTTGTACATTGTCAATGGTGCATTCTGGGAATATCGCAGATAATTTTGTGTATATGCATCAAACACACCTTTGGACAATGCCTCTTCATCATCTGCCCCTGTCCAGACCTGCTGCCCCTTTTTCCCCATGATAATGGCTGTTCCGGTATCCTGGCACATTGGATATATCTTATCTGCTGCAATTACAGCATTTTTGAGCAGCTCAAGTGCAATGTAACGGTCATTATCTGAACTTTCAGGATCATCCATTATATGTTGTAGTTTTTTAAGGTGTTCAGGTCTGTAAAGATGGGAAACATCCTTAAAAGCTGCCCTGGATAGCTCTGTAAGAGCTTCAGATTCAATAACAAGCATCTTTTTACCATCAAATTCACTCAACTTGACATAATCTTCGGAAATACATCTGTATGGAGTAGTATCCTCTCCAAGAGGAAACATCTTTTTATATTTGAATTCAGTCATTATTCTTCCTGTTAAAAAAAATTGCATGATATGCTTGATCAAATTAATCTGCGATTCAGGCAGATAATCATCTAACCAATGCCATTCTTCTTCTCAAATATGCGATCTGGGTCTGATGCGGAAGATCCTTGGGGCAGTAGTCCTGACAACCAAGAAGAGTCATGCAGCCAAATACACCATCATCATCACCCACTATCTCATAGAACTCTTCATCTGAACGCTTGTCTCTGGGATCAAGGGCATATCTTGCAAGACGCATGAAACCTACGGCACTCAAGAATCCATCTCTCATCCTCTTGGTAGCACAGGCAGAGACACAGCATCCGCACTCAACACAGCGTTCAAGCTCATAAATTTCGTCTGCAACATCAGGATCCATCCTCTCTTCAAGCCTGTCCAAGTCCACATTGTCGGCATATTGATCATGTATCCAGCTCTCTACCCGTTCGCTCATTGCCCGCATGAACTTTCCCGTGTTGACAGAAAGATCACCGATCAGCTCAAATCCCGGCAGAGGCATCAATTTTATCTCACCATCGGGAAACTTTGAGGTCAGTGTACGACAGGCAAGGTCAGGGTGGCCATTGATGACCATGGCACAGGAACCGCAGATACCGGCCCTGCATATAAAATCAAACTGCAGGGATGGATCCTGATTTTCCCGTATATCATTAAGTGCAATAAAGATGGTCATGCCTGGTGCTTCTTTGACCTCATAAGTTTTCATGGTGGGTATATCCCCCTTGAGCTGGGGGTTGTATCTTAGAATATGAAATTTAAGTACTCTTTCATTGTTGCTCATTATTTAAAGGCCTCCATCGTCTCCTGGTAACTGATCAATTTAAAGCACCTGATATGATCATAATTAGTGATTACAGCTTCTCTGTTTTTCTGAAAAACCATTATTTAAACCCCTTTCCGACACGCTCGTTCTTTCCTCTGAATTTATCAGGGATCTCTATGGGATTTAAAAGTCTTTGCATCTCAAATCGGTCCGCATTAGGGTTGGCCTTTTTAATTTCCTCCAACTGGGCAACTCTCTTTTCTGTGTCAGGATGATGTATTGTATTGTCCACACCATATCCTCTGGAACCAGGAGGCATCTCCATCTTCATGATATCTAA
The DNA here is from genome assembly GCA_015231705.1 of Desulfamplus sp. Classification (GTDB taxonomy): domain Bacteria; phylum Desulfobacterota; class Desulfobacteria; order Desulfobacterales; family Desulfobacteraceae; genus Desulfamplus. The sequence continues at coordinate 17,857 of JADGBC010000048.1, forward strand.
ATCTTCGTATTTAACTTCAGGCAGATCCGCATTTTCATCAGGCCAGAAAGTCAGCGTTCTTTTGAGCCAATCACGGTCGTTTCTTTCAGGATAATCTTCCCTTGCATGGGCACCACGACTCTCTTTTCTTAGCATTGCACCATAAGCGACACACTGGGCAAGCCGTATCATTTTAGGAACTCTGATAGCTTCAACAAGTTCTGGATTGGATGAGCTTATTTTATGTCTTAGTGCTATATTTTTAGATCTTTGATGAAGTACCTTAAGTTCTTCAACAGCCTGAGACAGATCAGCCTCATTTCTAAATATTCCAACCTTGTCCATCATTATCTGCTGCATCTCTTTTTTCAGCTCAAAAGGATTTTCACCCTTGTCACGGCTAAGAAGAGCAGATATTTTCTCCTTTTCCCGATCCATGAACTGCTCGATCAATTTAGTATTGATATTCAAAGGGTTCTGTGCACAGTAGTCAGCTACATATTCTCCTACGATCATTCCTGCCACAACAGTTTCTGCAACAGAGTTTCCACCTAAACGGTTAAAGCCGTGCATATCCCAACAGGCAGCCTCTCCGGCAGAGAAAAGTCCTTTCATGGTCGGGCTCTCTCCGGTTGATCTGGTACGGACTCCGCCCATTGAATAGTGCTGCGTGGGTCTGACCGGAATATACTCCTTGACCGGATCAATACCGAGGAAATATTCACATATCTCTTTGACTTCTCTTAAGTTCTTTTCAATGTGTTGTCTGCCAAGAAGAGTTATGTCAAGCCAGAGGTGATCTCCATATCTTGATGAAACTCCTTTGCCTTTTCTGATATGCTCGGTCATGCGGCGAGAGACAACATCTCTTGATGCAAGCTCTTTTTTGCCAGGCTCGTAATCTGGCATAAAACGATAACCATCCTTGTCTAAAAGAAGACCGCCATCGCCACGACACCCTTCAGTGGTCAGAATCCCAACAGGAACAATGGCAGTTGGATGAAACTGAACCGCCTCCATATTGCCAAGAGGTGCAATACCAGTCTCAAGTGCAATAGCATTTCCTATACCCTCGGAGATAACGGCATTAGTAGTAACAGCATACAGCCTGCCATAACCTCCTGTGGCAATGGTTGTGGCTTTGGCAACATAGGCAACCAGCTCTCCTGTCACAAGATCACGTACAACAGCCCCGTAACAGACCCCATCTTCGTGAATAAGGGCAACAGCCTCTTTTCTCTCATGAACCTGGATACCAAGCTGAATAGCCTTATTATCCATTGCATAGAGCATGGTATGTCCGGTACCGTCTGAAGTAAAACAGGTTCTCCATTTTTTTGTGCCGCCAAAATCCCTTGAGGTGATTAGACCATGTGCCTCGTCTTTTTCCGTAATAGTAACCTTCTGGCCATTAATAACAACTTCCCTGTCTCCTTTTCTTACGCGGCTCCAGGGGACACCCCATGCACAGAGCTGACGAATAGCTTTGGGAGCTGTATTGACAAACATTCTTGCAACATCTTGATCACATCCCCAGTCACTACCCTTTACAGTGTCTTCAAAATGGACATCTTCATTATCTCCTTCACCTTTGATGCTGGCACCCAGGCTTGCCTGCATGCCACCCTGGGCTGCTGCTGAATGGGAGCGTTTAGCCGGCATAAGAGACAGAACTATGCTGTCATACCCCCGCTGCCGGGCAGCAATGGCAATCCTAAGTCCTGCCAGACCACCACCAATGACAAGTGAATCCGTATATACAACTTTCATTTATTACTCCTTGTTTGGTTATTTATTCTGCTTTCTCTTCAGTTGTCGTGGATTTTTCAACAGAGGCTGCGTCTGTTGAATCTGTATTTTCCTCAGAGATAGCTTCGGCCATGGCGGCATTGTCTATGTTATCTTCAGATAAAGCCTCTGTTTTCACTGAAACAGATGTTTGAACAGTAGAATGCCCTGAATTATAACGCTCGCCAACACGGTCTTTGTGCCGGATGCCGATCACGGAAAAAACCAGCAATGCCAGAAGTCCAAGTGCAAGGAAGAATATGGTGAGCCGTTTTTTCAACATCTTAAGATATTGCCTTGAGCCGGGTCTGTTGTTCTCGTTAAACCACCTTACCTTGTCAAACCATCCCCACTTCATGCAGAGTCTGTAAAGACCTATGGTTCCATGAAGCTCAACTGCAAAAAGAAGAATCAGATAAAGCGGCCACATATTGTGGGATATAACTCTGTCTGCCGAAAGATATGGATCAATTTGCCCTGGATTTGTAAGCATGACAAAAAGATGGGCAGAACCAAGGAAAAACATGATAAAAGCGGTTATCACCTGAATATACCACAGGTTGGTATCCTCATGCTTCATCATCCCCATCTGTGATCTGAAAATTTCATGCTGTTTCCAGGATATGGGGAACTTCCTTACACCAAGTGCCGCATGGATAATAAACAGTGTAAAAACTCCAAGAACAGCAAAAAACACTGCTGCAGGATAGCCATGGCCTGTACTTGAAAGAAAAGAGAGTTCCATGGTTTTTGCCACAAAGTTAAAAGCATCTTTTCCAAGTACAATACTTCCCACCAGCATCATGTGAACCCACATGAACAGCCCCAGGATAAGGCCTGTCCCACTCTGGAGCAGGTCAAGTCTGGCAGGAATCCTGCTCTTTTTGATTTTGTCGTTAATGATTAAACTTTCCATTTGTCCTCCATTCACACTCCATTGATCTTGTCTGTTTCAATATTTGCCTCCATCAAGTTGATTTTTTTCAAGGCTCCATCAAGTTGATTCTTTTCAGGGTAAGATTAGCTCACAGATCTATTTAAACACACGCATGGAAATCTCTCCGATCTCTCCGAGATTTTCACATACATGTATGCCATTTTTCCTCATGGCTTCAATTTTTGCCTGACCTGTACCACTGCTCCCACTGATGATGGCACCGGCATGGCCCATCCTTCTTCCAGGAGGAGCTGTCAATCCTGCAATAAATCCTACAACAGGTTTTGTAAGGTTCTTTTTGATAAAATCTGCTGCCTCTTCTTCAGCACTTCCCCCGATCTCTCCTACCATTACAATCCCCTTGGTATCAGGATCATCTTGAAATGCTCTAAGAACATCAATAAAGTTGGTTCCATTAACCGGATCCCCTCCTATACCTATACAGGTAGTCTGTCCGAGCCCCTGCTTAGTCAACTGATCAACCACTTCATAGGTGAGAGTTCCAGAGCGTGAAACCACACCGACAGGACCTCCTGCCATATGAATCTTACCTGGCATAATGCCAATCTTGCACTCTCCTGGCGTAATAATTCCAGGACAATTTGGGCCAATCAGTCGACACTTTTTTGTAGCAAGAAAATTTTTGACCTTGAGCATGTCAAGCACAGGTATTCCTTCTGTAATGGCAACAATAATATCAACCCCGGCATCTGCCGCCTCCATTATGGCATCAGCACCAAAAGGCGGAGGGACAAATATCAGGCTTGCATTGGCACCTGTTTCCTTAACTGCTGCCTTAACAGTATTGAATACAGGAATCTCATCCATTTTCTGTCCACCTTTGCCTGGCGTCACACCTGCAACAACATTCGTGCCATATTCCACACACTGTCTTGTATGAAACTGACCTTCACGACCGGTAATTCCCTGTACAAGAAGTCTTGTATTTTTATTTACAAATATACTCACAACACTTGCTCCTTCATATATCAATGCGGCAACTTGGGTCGCTGCAATCTATTTTTATCTATATGGCTGCAGCGACCTTGGCAGCAGCATCTTTCAGATCTGTCGCACTTATTAAATTCAATCCAGATTCTGCAAGAATCTTTTTTCCGGTCTCCACATTTGTTCCTTCCATGCGAACTA
>JADGBC010000049.1 GCA_015231705.1 Desulfamplus sp.
AACTGCTACCGTCAGGACCTTTCCGATATGTTAATTGTGCACCTGAAGTAACATATTGACCGCCTGCTGCGATGTGAGCCATTTCATGAGTACGCACTTCTGAGTCTGCATTTTTCAACTCCTGAAGTAGTGCTAGTTCTTTCTCGGACAGTTCGTTCTTATCAGTAGGACTTATATTTTTGTGCTCATCAGCTGATTCTTTTTTTTGTGGAGAACTGGAATTTGATTCACTGCCTGGTTCAGTTGAAACCTTTTGATCTGCAGCAGATACTGGGTTACCGTCATAATTATAATCGGCATTTTTGAGATTATTGTCGATACTTAAAGTTACAGAAGAACTGTCGTGGTTGCTCTTTGATCTATTAAGGGCAGGAGAACTCTTTGGTACTTGGTTTAATTCCTCAATTGCTCTAGCTTGTAAAGTTTTCTCATGCTGATTGGGTAACTTCAATGAAAAAGATGAATTGGCAGATAAATCTCTGGAGTACCAGTTTGGGTTCATCTGGTAAGGTCTCATTGATATATTCATCTTTCAACCTCCTCCCCATTAAAAATAATTTTTAACTTTAACGGACTCTTTACAGTGTTTTGAAATTTGGATATTCAATTTCCTTATTTTTCAAGGCTTTATATCCATGGTAACATAAAATACTGTAAGTGGTCCGTTTAAAATAATGAATTCTTGCATTTGTCAGCGGACACTTTTTTATAAGAAGGGTGTACATCCCTATCCTTTCAGGGTAGAGGTAGTTCACGATTGTGGCTATTAGCCCATACTATCTTCAAATATATTAATGATTATTAATTCTTATTTCAAGCAAATATAGTTGTTTTTTGTCTATCTAATTGAATAAGCTTTTTAATTTTTCGATATTCTGCCTTGCAAAATCAAGTGTTGGATCCAGTGCCAATGCCAGCTCATAATAATCAATGGCCTTTTCAATATTTCCAAGCTCTCTGTAATTTGATGCAATGCTTGCGTGGTCTATTCCTGACGATGGTGTGAGCTTTAATACCTTCTCAAAACAAGAGATGGAAGTCTTATGGTTTTTCAGCATAAAGTGACAGAATCCCATTAAATTATAGATATCTTCACGCTCATTATCAATAGCAATACCCTTTTCAAGTACCTCAATGGCTTGTTCATAAGCCCCCATATCCTTAAGACAGACACCTGTATAAGAACATATGCTTGGCAGATCCTGAGGTGATGGATTTAAATTCATGGCTGATTCAAAATAAGAAATTGCTTGTTCCGGTTTTTCCATATCAAGAAGACAAAGTCCCAGATAAAATTCTATTTCATATCTGTCAGGGATAATTGATCCTATTTGTTTAATTATTTCAAATGCTTTCTCAGGGGGCTTCTGATTATGGATATGTTTTGCTGCAAACATTGCAATACTGCTGTTTTCAGCCCTTTCCCTGAAACAGGATCCTGGAACAATGGTATAGCAGGCTGGCACCATAAGTCTTGGGTCAGTAGTGTTGAGAACTATAAGGTCAAACTTTAATTGTTTCATGGCCTGTATGATTGATGATATTTCATCCTTGATATTATTGCTTGAGATATCCGGGAGATCTGCTATTTTTACACAGGGGGCTGTTCCTTTGTCGACAGGGTCAATTAGCCATGAGGCCTGATCAAGAGATGTGAATTTTGGCAAGCCACTTGCTACATAATTGGATGATGTATTAAAATCGCCAGCAAGCTGAGCAACTTCTGTAAGGGCACGGCTTAAAGCTTTATCAGGACTTGGAGCAGTCCCTGCTGTCCATACAATCTCGCTTGAATCAGGAAATGTTGATGGATCCCAGGCAAGTACTCCAACAGTTGGAATGCCGGTATTTAACGAGAAGTCGCTTATGTATAATTTGATGCCGGCATTTCTGAACTTTTTTATTAAATCCACGGTGGAGGGGTTGGTAACAGAAGCTGGGTCAATGCATGGCACTGAAAGTTTATCCTTGCAAATTAGGGCGGATACGTGGCGTTCAATTATTTCACAGGCTCCCTGGCAGATTGCCTCTTCGTTGCAGTTTCCGGCAGAGGATCCGTTAAATTCATTTATCATAAAAAACCAGTCTAAGGGGATTTGTATTTCTTGGTTTTTTGAGAGGTTATATGCATGAGTCCATTTTAAATCGAGCATGGAAAAAATTTTCTGTTTTATAGAGAGCTCAGTATTTATACCATCAGGCTCACTATCGTAAGTGTCAGTATTTGTAACTTTAAATGTGCTGTCATGTACAGATTGCAAGATAAGATCAAATGGGATGGTATCCTCTATTTTTTTATAGGTCGATTGAGTAAAATTTAAAGGGTTGTCCATAAAACTGTAGAGGCTGAATCTTTCGGCAAGTTCCATAACGGCACTGGCTTCTGCAAGTACAGGTGTTACGCCTTTGCCCATTTGCTTTTTTGTGCCTGTCAAGCGACTTGCATCATGACCGCATACACTGTAATAAACAGGGATACCCAGTCGGTTGTTATCAATTCTTCTTGTCTCTTTGAGAATATTGAGTCTTGCAGCTTGAGATCGGATTTTGAAATTTTCTATAGTGCTTTCAGGAGAAATTATTTTATCATGCTCCGAATCTGGAAGCTTAAATGCATCGGACAGGGTGGATATCATAGCGGATTTAACCTCTTACATTTATGTGAAAGTCTCTTGAATTAGCAGTAATCATGGGACTTTCATTGTTCGTTGTGGCCAAGAGCAATACCCCGCTCCGGCCGTGCCGGTTATAAAAAAATAATATTAGTTGTAAAAAAAATTGACAGGATAACGCCTTGACTGTATTTTTAAAAAATTCATATTTAATCTGAGAAAATTTTATAACTAATAAAACTTATGATGTAAAACCTTCTCAGTAAGCATATTGAGTATTTATCTAAAATACTCAATAGATTATAATTTTCATTGATATTTTGCAAGGTTATTTTGACATGACTCGTACTGCGGCGGTAAAGCGAGAAACAAAAGAAACAAAGATAGATGCACGGATCACTATTGAGGGTAATGGAGAGAGTGATATATATACAGGAATCCCATTTTTTGATCATATGCTTACCCTATTTGCAGTTCATGGTTTTTTCGATTTGAGATTGAGGGCAGACGGGGATCTTGACGTTGATTTTCATCATACCATAGAAGATATAGGACTTGTACTTGGTCAAGTTATATCAAATTCTCTTGGAGACAGAAAAGGAATCTGCCGGTATGGTGAGGGGGCAGTCCCAATGGATGAAGCCTTTTCAAGAGTCAATGTGGATTTGTCAAACCGCCCCTTCCTTGTATACAACCTTCCTAAAACTATAAGATCATCAGGGCAATTTGATGTATATTTAGCAAAAGAGTTCTTCAGGGCATTAAGTGTTCAGGGTGGTATGAATCTGCATATTAATGCTTTGTACGGTGAAAACGAACACCATATTCTGGAATCTATCTTCAAGGCTCTGGGCAGGTCACTCAAAATGGCCTGTACCATTGACGGAAGTATATCGGGTGTTCTTTCCAGCAAAGGTGTTCTCTGAGAATAAATTACACATCACAATTCATTTTAAGATTGAATAGATGTTTATTTGGTTTTAATGGTATCCTTAACCTATGCTCCAGAATATAATCATCATAAAATCTATCTTTGTTATTTTCCCTTCAATATATTGACAATGACCGGACAGTAGTTAAATTTTAAGTTTTAAAAATTTCAGGTTTGAGACTTAAATCTTAAATAGTTGAGATTTTATAAATTTTTCTGTTTTGGGAGTTGACTTAATTGTATGTTTGTTCCAGAAGAAAAAATTTCAGAGGTTCTGAACGCTTCAGATATTGTTGATGTGATATCTGATTCAGTAACTCTTAAAAAGGCTGGGATAAACTATTTTGGTCTTTGTCCTTTTCACTCTGAAAAAACCCCTTCATTTTCCGTAAGCCCTCAAAAACAGATATTTCATTGCTTCGGATGCAGTGCCGGTGGCAATGCTCTCTCTTTTTTGATGAAACAGCATCATATTTCCTTTCCAGAAGCACTCAATATGCTGGCAAAGCGATATGGCATAACTATTGCTGTTCATGAGATCAGTAGCTGGGAGAGACAAAAAATTGAACTAAAAGAGGAGCTGTTTAGGATAAACTCTAAAGTTAGAGAATATTATGCTTCTCAACTCAAAATAGGCTCATCTTCTTCGTTGACAATGAGTTATCTTGAAAAGCGTGCTATAACTCCTGAGATAATTGATGAGTTAAGTATAGGTTATGCACCTGATAGATGGGACGGTGTGGTCTCGTTGCTTAGGAAAATGAGACTCTCCAGAAGTATGGCGGAACATTCCGGCCTGGTACTTAAGCGTAAGAACAGTAGTGGTTATTATGATCGGTTCAGAAACAGAATCATGTTCCCTATATTCGATGTTAATATGCAGGTAGCGGGTTTCGGAGGGCGTATTCTGGATAATACAAGTCCTAAATATCTCAACTCACCTGAAACACCGGTTTACAGTAAGGGTAAAATCCTTTATGGTCTCCATGTTGCAAAGCAGCATTGTCGCCAAAAGGGGATAGTATATATTGTTGAAGGTTATTTTGATTTTCTTTCCCTATATCAAAGTGGAATAAAGAATTGTGTAGCCACCTTGGGAACCGCATTGACAACAGCTCATATTCGCTTGCTCAAAGGATATGCATCAAAAATATTTTTGGTATTTGATTCAGATGATGCCGGTGTTCATGCTGCTAGACGAAGCGTGGATTTGTTTGTTAAAGAGAGCATTGAGTTGCGTATTGTTGTTCTTCCAAGCGGACACGACCCAGACTCTTTTGTTATAAAATATGGAGCTAAAGCCTTTGAGTCAGCTGCCATGAGTGCAATGTCAGTTATTGATTTTTTGACAGAGGTTACTGTTAAAAAATATGGGACTTCCATTGAAGGTAAGGTTGCAATTCTTGAAGATATGAAAATTCACATTGCTGCAATAGAGGAGAGTACCGCAAGATCCCTGTATGTTCGAGAAATAGCCCATCGCCTTGGAATTGATGAAGAGACTGTGCTTGAAAAGGTACGGGAGCAGGCCTTGGTTGCTTCAAAATCTAAATATACAGCTTTGAATGATGGCCAGCAGAAAGAAATAGGAGTGAACGGTGCTAGCAATACTTCTGTAAATAAAAATAGTAGGTTAAACAGTGAATCTGAGCCAAGAGAACAGCAAATTATATCCATGATGCTTCAGTTTCCTGAAATAATTGATGAAGTTAAAAAAAAAGATGTTCTTGGATTTTTCTATTCCTCCAGACTCAAAGCTATAGGGCAGTGCGTCTTGAATGTTGCTGACTCGTACTTACCTGTCTTAAGTTCGTCTTGTGATAACCAAAACAGGCTTGTCAGAGATGTTATGGCATCTGCACAAAATGAGGCTGACAGAGAGTTGATTGCTTCTCTTGCAATGATGGATGCGACAGATATAGATAATGTTCTGGAAAAGTCTCTTTTTCTTATTAGAAGGATAATTAATGTCAGGAAGAGAAATGATAGTACACTGACTCATGAAATACGAAAGGTTGAACTGGCAAGTAAGACAAAACAGATTAAAAATCGAGATCAGGGTATAAAAACAAAACAGGATAATGATATAGATCTTACTTTGGAGCTGCTCCGGCAGAGACAGATGGAGATCAGAAAATTACGGGGTTATGAATAACAGAGAGCCTTTTGGGGGGCATATTTATGGCAATAGACTCGGTTGAATCCAGAGGGAATAAGACTTCAAGAAAAAAAATGGAGGATTTGATTGAAAAGGGGAAAAAAGAGGGGTTTCTATCTTATGCCGAAATCAATGAGGCCATTCCTGATAATGTGAAATCTTCTGATCAGATCGATAGGATCCTTATGAGTTTTAAGAATCTGGGTATCACACTTGTCGATATGAATAAGGTTCATCATGCTAAAAATACGGCGGAATATTTGGTACATCAGCAGGATAGAGTTGTAAGTGACGTTGATAAAGTCTCAAGCACCTCTTGTAAACCTGCAAATGAACACTCAAAAATCAGCAATGAAAAGGTAAGGCCTTTGAGGGAGCAATACAAATCTGCAAAAGAGTCCTACAGATCCTTGAGTGATTCGTATAGCAGAGATGTCAGTGATGTAAGAAAGCATAAGGCCTCTGACGATGAATCAATGTCAACAGATGATCAAGATATTGATCGATGGGATGATAAGGATGATAAAGATGAGAAAATCCGAAAGGTGAAACGCAATATTTTTTCCGGTAAAGCAAGTGATGCTGATATGGAATTTGGTACTGTAACAGATCCAGTAAAGATGTATCTTCGTGAAATGGGTATGGTCACTTTGCTCAGTCGAGAAGGCGAAATAGAAATTGCCAAAAAAATTGAAGTTGGTGAACATGAGATACTCAAGTCAATGTTGGCAAGTCCTTTGGCTGTAAAGGTACTTCTTTTGCGTGGAGATAAGATTGAAGCTAAAAAAATGCCCCTTAAACAGTTTTTAAGGGATGTTGATGAAGGGGATGGTCTTGTGGATGAGACAGAAAAGCGCGAGAAAGTATTGAAAACCCTGACCGATATTCGTGCTGTCCATATGAGAAACCAGGAAAAAAGGGCTGAAATATTAAAACCTGACATTGATATTGTCAATGTTCGAAAATTGAAAAATGAGATAAAGAGCAATAATGATGAGATATATGACCTGTTGAAAGTTTGGCGTATTGAAAACAGCATCATAGATGAAATTGAGAAGGATATCAGAAATAACATAAAGTGGTTTGATGTTATGGATAATTTGATCAAACGGTGTGCTGCAACCTTCAAGGCTAGAAAAGAAGATATGTGTCTTGAGCTTGTGGATCCTGATTCTTTTGTTCAATGGGCAATGAAGCATTCGGAAATAACAGAGGATCGAGCACGCCTTCTGTGTGCTGACCTGGCAATTGTTATTGAGCAGGTCAAACATAAAAAAGAGAATCTCAAAGGAGATATCACATCCTTAAAAAAGATAGCTAAAGGTATTGACAGGGGTCGTATGCAGGCAAAGGAAGCCAAAAGCGAGCTCGTCCGAGCTAACCTTCGACTTGTAGTCAGTATTGCAAAAAAATATACCAATCGTGGCCTTCAGTTTCTTGATCTAATTCAGGAGGGCAATATTGGCCTTATGAAGGCTGTTGACAAGTTTGAATACAGAAGAGGATATAAATTTAGCACCTATGCTACATGGTGGATCAGACAAGCTATCACAAGGGCTATTGCGGATCAAGCCAGAACAATAAGAATCCCTGTTCATATGATCGAAACAATCAACAAGCTGATCAGAACATCGCGCTATCTGGTTCAGGAGATGGGCAAGGAGCCATCCCCTGAGGAGATCGCGGAAAAAATGGAGATATCTCTTGATAAGGTAAGGCGGGTATTGAAAATAGCACGGGAACCTATATCTCTTGAAACACCTATCGGTGAGGAGGAGGACAGTCATCTTGGTGACTTTATTGAGGATAAGAAATTTTCCCTTCCATCTGATGCGGCAATTAATTTAAACCTTGCTGAGCAGACCAGAAAGGTTCTTGCAACTTTAACTCCAAGAGAGGAAAAGGTCTTGAGGATGCGTTTTGGAATAGGTGAAAAAGCAGATCATACTTTGGAGGAAGTTGGAAAGGATTTTACCGTGACACGAGAGAGAATTCGTCAGATTGAGGCAAAGGCTCTAAGGAAATTGAGACATCCGACCAGAAGCAAAAAATTAAAGAGTTTTATTGAAATTTAGTTTTAAACTGCAATTTTGAGCTTGACATTGTAATGAAAAAATATATACTTGCCAAGTTCTTCTGATGATTGATGAAGAGGGCCTATAGCTCAGCTTGGTAGAGCCACCGGCTCATAACCGGTCGGTCCCTGGTTCGAATCCAGGTGGGCCCACCAAATCACCTCTAGTCATTATGATGAACTATTACAGGTTTCTTAAATGATGAAAGTAACAAGTAAGGGTGCAGTGAAGCATTGCAGATGTAAAATAATAGAGCGTAGGATCAGGATTACATAGTGAGCTGATAAAAAGCGTGGTAGATCATACCACGCTTTTTTTATTAGTAAAGGTTTTAAATGTATTAATTCCTGTTTTCAATAGATAGGATTTTTACGCCATTATTTATTGAAAGTATTTTTAACTTACTGTAATCATGAAGGCTTTTGTCTGGTCTAATGTGGAGGTTAGCCTCCATGGTTTTTATAAAAAAACGGGTTTCTGATGCATACGACTGTAAAAGATATAATTTTAATGCTCAACGAAATAGCTCCCCCAAGTCTTGCAGAAGAGTGGGATAACTGTGGCCTTCAGGCAGGAGATCTATCCTGGCCGGTGAATAAAATTCTTGTGTCACTTGATGTCTCTATGGCAGTTATGAATCATGCCGCCAATTCCCATGCTGATTTGGTGATAAGTCATCACCCACTTATGCTGCGTGCACCAAAAAGTATAGATTTTGCCATTATGCCAGGATCTGCTATTGCCGTTTCTGCACAAAGAAGGATATCTATTGCTTCTGTCCATACTAGTCTTGACAAAGTAGAGGGTGGATTGAATGACTTTTTTGCCTCTATTCTTGGTTTAAAAAATATAAAGCCGCTTGTACTATCAGACCATTGCATCGGAACTGGAAAATTTGGTATGAATGGTATTGGTAGAACCGGTAAACTTGAAAGGATTGTCTCTCTCCAGGAGATGGCCCTTTATGTAAAAAAAAAATTCGAACTTTCAACCATAAGAATGGCGGGTAAACCTGATCTTATGGTAAATAGGGTTGCTTTGTGTACAGGAAGTGGAGGCTCTTTGCTCAGAGATTTTTTAAGATCCGGTACTGATGTGTACATTACAGGAGATATTAAATATCATGAGGCAAGGGAGATTGAACAGGCTGGACTCGGGCTTATTGATTTGGGACATTTCGCCTCTGAGCAGATTGCTGTGGAGCTACTCTCTGAAAAACTTAAGAATGCTGCTGTTGAAAAGGGTATGAGTTTGGAAATTGAAGGTTTTGATAAAGACTTTGATCCTTTTATAACCATATACAACATAGTAGAGGAATGTTAATGATTGATATAACAAAGACAGAGGTTAATGTCCTGGTAGAGCTGCAAAAGGCAGAGACAGAGACTGTACTGATTGAATCGTACCTGAATGGCGTGGAAAAAGAAAAGTCGTTGTTGGAAGAAAAGCTAGGTGATTTTCAAACCGCTCTTGATAAACTTAAAAGTGACTTTGGTCTCACAAATAAAGCATGTATAGACGCCGATTTGGAAATGAAGCTCAATGATGCTCGTATTGAAAAGAGTAGTGACAACCTTAAAAAAGTCAACAGTAAAGATTATGCAGCACTTCTTCGTGAGATTGATAACAACAAGAAGCGTAGAGATACGCTTGAAAGCCTTTATCTTAAGAATCTAGAAGAGAAAGAAACTCAGGAAAAAGTGATAATGGAGCAGGAGCAGTTGTACCTTCAGTTGACCCAGCAGATAAGATCTCAACAGGAAGATATTGACCGTAAAAGCCAAGCAGACCGAGAGCGTCTTGAAGAGCATAGACTTCAGCGGCGACAGATTGCTGAAACGCTCAATCCTCATATTTTAAGTCGTTTCAACGAGATCTCTCAAGCGAGCGGAGGGCTTGCAGTTGTAGAGGTCAGAGATGAGGTTTGCCGAGGGTGTTTTATGAATATACCGCCTCAACTTTATATTGAGATTCGAAGGTGTACATCTTTGATTCAATGTCCCCATTGTAATAAAATTTTATATCATATTGAGGTGTTGTCTCAGTGATTTTTATGTGAAAGTCTCTTTAAATAGCTTTGCTTATGTGACTTTCATTCTTCGTTGTGGCCGAGAGCCAATATCACGCTCCGGCCGTGCCGGTTATTCGGTTTGACAGAAATTCTGTAAAGCTATATCTTGTAGTGAAAAAAATACGGTGAGAGTAGTCTTAGCGGTCGCGGGATTGAAAGATCCGGAGGAAAGTCCGAACACCAAAGGGCAGGACGCTCCATAACGTGGAGTCGCGGTGACGTGAAGGAAAGTGCAACAGAGAGTAGACCGCCAGCCATATTAAATGTTTATGAATCTGTTCGTTGTCAGGTTGATGTATTGACATGGTGATGATAAATTTTTGGGCAGAATATTGTATGGCTGGTAAGGGTGAAACGGTGCGGTAAGAGCGCACCAGTTTTCCAGGTGACTGGAAAAGCTTGGTAAACCCCGTCCGGTGCAAGACCAAATAGGGAGGCGTTTGAGGGCTGCCCGCCTGAAGTCTCCGGGTAGGTCGCATGAGGTGTGCGGTAACGTACATCCCAGATGAATGATCGCTGCTCTGCATCAGGGCAACCTGACCAGAGAACAGAATTCGGCTTATGGATTGCTCTCGCCGTATCAAAATATAAAAGGATTCAAGTAATGCTGATAATAGAAGAACTTAAGGTGGAGATCGGTGACAGAGAGATTCTACAGAATGTAAATCTCCATGTACCTCCTGGAGAGACTCATATTTTGTTTGGACCTAATGGATCTGGCAAAACTTCCCTTATGATGACTATAATGGGCTTTTCAGGATATAAGGTCACACGGGGAAAGATAATTTTCAAGGGTGAAGATATAACTTATATGCCAATTCATGAGAGGGCTCGTCTTGGCGTAGGCGTGTTGTTTCAACGCCCACCAACAATAAATGGTCTGTCAACTCGTCGAATGGTCGAAATTTGTGCGGGTAGAAAAAACGTGAATGTGGATGCATTGTCAAGAAAGCTTAAGTTTGATGCGTTTATTGAACGGGATGTGAACCATAATCTTTCCGGAGGGGAGATCAAACGTTCAGAGTTACTTCAGCTCTCTGCCCAGCAGCCGGACCTGCTTTTACTGGATGAACCAGAGTCTGGAGTGGATCTTGAATCAATAGCCCTGCTTGGAGACAGCATCAACAATCTTCTTAACAGGGGCATACAAAAAGCTTCACCATGTCATAGGAGTGTTGTTATGACAGCCATGCCTAAATCGGCCTTGGTTATCACCCATACTGGTCATATTTTAGACTATATTACGGCTGACAGAGGGCAGGTTTTATATAAAGGGCAGTTACGCTGTTCCAGAAATGCACGAGAAATACTAAAATGGATCAGGGAATACGGATATGAGGAGTGTGTTGAATGTACAGCCTGAGCGATGACACCAAGGTTGCTTTGAGTAGCAAAGAAGGGACGTGTATGAAAACGGCAAAGCAAATGAGCCTTGATAAAGTAAAAAATATCAGTTTGTCAGAATTCAGCAATGCAGCAGAAGATCATGATTATGTCGAAATACTTGATGCAATGCATCAAAACGATGTAAAAGAATTTATAAAAGTAGGAATCGATACCAACAGTGAATTGAGAGCTGGGACATTTATCCAGAAGGACAGTACCATTGTCCATTGCAGTAAAAGTATTGAAGGTGTTGAAATAAAGGGTATTGCAAAGGCTCTTGAACAGCATGACTGGATTGGGGAATACGTATGGAAACTGCTCTCTCCTGAACAAGATGAGATCACCAAATCTGTAAATATCAAACCGGATCATGGATTCTTTATCTGGATTAAAAAGGGAGTCAAAGCACCAAAACCTCTTCAGACTTGCTTGCACATTGCAAAGGAAAAATTTTCTCAGAAGGTGCACAATATTGTTGTGGTAGATGAGGATTCAGAGCTTCATATCATTGCAGGATGTTCAACATCTGAACACCTTACATCCGGACTGCACATAGGCCTTTCTGAATTTTATATTAAAAAAGGGGCGACGCTTAAATATACCATGATCCATGACTGGGGTGAAAATGTATATGTTCGTCCTAAAACCGCAGTTCATGTGGATGAAGGGGGGGTTTTTATCTCAAACTATATCTCTTTGCGGCCAGTAGGTTCGATTATTGCAAATCCTGTGACAATTCTTGAAAAAAATGCCACTGCCAGAATCAACAGTATTCTGGTGGCAGGGAAGGGCACTTATATGGATATGGGGTCTGTAGTAGAACTTAATGGAACTGGTGCAAGAGCAGAGATAATTTCCCGTGCCATTGTTGCAGGAGGTACCATTATTTCTCGTGGACATCTTATGGGGAGAGAGCCTGGAGTAAAAGGCCATCTTGAATGTAAGGGCTTGATTTTAAAAGATGGGCTTCTCCACGCCATTCCCGAGCTCTCCGGTCATACTCCTGGGGTTGAGATGTCTCACGAAGCTGCTGTTGGCAAGATTGACAAGCGCGAGATCGAATATCTTATGGCAAGAGGGCTGGATGAAGAAGAGGCGGTTTCAACTATTGTGAGGGGTTTTCTTAATGTTGAGATTGAAGGCCTTCCGGCAGATCTTGCTGCCAGAATTGATGCTGCTGTTAAAGAGACTGAAAAGGATATGATGTAAATAGCCATGCATCTTTCATGCGATATCTCATTTAAGGGGAAGGTTAACCATTTTTCATTTGAATATCTAAAATGTATTTTATATATTATAGATGTAAAGGATGAACCTTATCTGCTGAACAAGAAAGTATATTCCAAGCTAATTACCGCATCCCATCTTCTGGAAGATTTCCTTGATTTTCATGGTGCAAAAAATAATAAAAAATGGATTTTTTACAGAGAATTAAGTGCCGCTATAAGACATCTCTCCCTGGCTGGGTATTCTCAAAAACATATTTTTAATCGTATTGCTTTCTACGATTTTGAGAGAAAGGATGAGGCCTTTATTGATGAATCACGGGATACATTGATGATGATTCAGGGGTCAATAGAGATTGCCGCTCCGGTAATTATTGCTGAGGCACAACGCCTTGAAATAGAGATCCCTGAAAGAGGATATGACCCTGAGTTCTTTCCTGATATCGCCACAACCCAGCAATTGGAACATGATATTGATGATTTTGACAACAGGCAAGACCAAAAGAAAAATCTCATAATTATTGCCAGCGAATTTCTTGATCTGATCAAAGCATTCGAGCCTTTCTCCTTCTATGAGAGATATAGCAGTGATCAGATACGTGAGATTATACCCTCAAAAGTCAATGAAGTCGGGATTCGTCGTTTTGAAATGCTTCTGCACAATCTCCAATCCTCCTTTGACTCCTATGTAATACATGGTGGTTTTTTTCATGGAAATAGAAAACTAAAGCAGCTCAGAAGCCATTTTTCTATTGTATTTCATATACTGCAGGTTATGGGTAGGCTACTCCATTTTTATGAACGTCATCTTCTTGATGTTGATTACAAAGACTTTTATAAAAGCGTCAGCGAGTCCCTTGCAGAATTGATTGATCCTGATGTACTTCTTGATCGCTGTGTCAATTATTCTCTTTTTTACGCCTGGCAGTTTTTGTCGTCAGGACAGCGTCTTGCGTCAGAAATTTTGAACGAAAATATTGATAGATCTTCTATTACCGTGGGTATTCCAAAAGAGCGTGGATTTCACACCAGGCCGTGCCTTCTGATAGCTAAAATTGTTCAACACTATGGTGGAGATGTCCAGATGGTTCTGGGTGAAGACAGGTTTGATGCGTCAAGTGTTCTTGATTTACAGTGGGCAGGGGGCAAAATAAAAAAGGAAGAATTTGAACAGGTAGTTTTTGAAGGTGATACAAGAGCTCTTGAGGATCTCACCGTTCTTGCAAGCGTCAATTATGCTGAAGACTCAATGGGTAAAGGAGTTCCTCTTCCAAAGCAATTATCTTATCTGAGATAATCCATGAAAAAATGTGAAATATATGCTGTGATTGTGGCCGGTGGCAAAGGGCTTAGAATGGATTCTGCAATACGTAAGCAGTATATTGAGATTTCAGGAATTTCCGTTCTTGCCCGCACCCTTGAGCTATTCAGCAGGTTTAAATCTTTTTCTAACATTGTTCTTGTCATACCAGAAGGTGACATGCAGTACTGTTTTGAAAATATAATTTTATCACAAGGTCTTGACGGAAAGATCTGCATGGTTTCCGGAGGATCAGAGCGGCAACACTCTGTTATGAACGGTCTTAAAAAAGTCAGAGAGCTCTCCTTTTCACAAAAACCTATAAGAAGTATAAATGACTCCTGTTATCAAAAAAATATGGGTGAGTACTCAGGTTGTTGGAATACAAAGCAAAATGGTGATATTGCATATGTATCAGACAAGAGTAAATTAAAGATTGTCCTTATACATGATGGTGTTCGTCCGTTTGTAGACCATAATATTATAACCCGTTGTATTGAAGGTGCTCTTGAGTATGGGGCATGTATACCGGTTGTGCCTGTCGTGGACACACTTAAACGAAAAGACTCCAACGGTTTTGCTGCCAATCTTGTAGATCGAAAAAACTTATATCAGGTGCAGACTCCTCAGGCATTTGATCTTGATCTTATACTCAAAGCACATGAGCAGGCTTTGAGTTCAGGTATCTCAGCTACTGATGATTCTTCTCTTGTTGAACTAATTGGAAAAAAAGTATTCATGACATCTGGCTCGGTAAGGAACATCAAAATTACTACAAAAGATGATTTGCTCTTAGCGGAATATATGATCTCAATGGGTACCAAAGGTTATTCTTATTGACATGATAAAGTGGCATATCTTATAAACATACATGGCAGACAATTTTGTCACGACTAAAAAATTAAAATCTTTATAATTACAGATGCTTAGAAAGGCTTTTTGCAAAGAAGTCAGATGTTTTTAAATTATCAACAGATTGATTGCACAAAAAAGTGCCCGTAAATGTCTGCAAATTAACTGTATGAAACAAGGAGAATATAATGGCGGAAAAACCAACATTAAAGATTGGTCATTTATCTATTACCGATCATCTGATTCTGGGAGTTACTGATTTAAAACTGAAAAAAGGTGCGGAAAAGTTTGAACACTGTACTCTTCAGACAGTTTTAAAAAATGGATGGAATGAAGTTGCTGATTCGCTGTCTGTAAAATCCCTTGACGGTGCCTTTATCCTTGCCCCAACAGCAATGGATCTTTTTAAGTCAGGGGTTGCTATAAAGCTTCTCCTGCTAACCCATAGAAATGGCAGTATCCTTGTAAAAAATAAAAGGGCACATATTGAAAAAATTGAAGACTTTGCGGGTAAAACAGTTCTTATTCCATATCAGTTGTCAATTCACAATATGCTGTTTCACAAGTTGCTCTCAGAAAAAGGGTTGAAACCAGGAAGATCTGTTGAGCCGAATGTTGATGTTACTCTTGAAGTCGTGGCACCGTTTCAGATGCCAGAAGCTCTCCAGTATGACGAAGATGGTGAAATAGGTGGCTTTATTGTTGCAGAACCTATTGGTTCACAGGTTATCGCCTCCGGACTCGGAGAGGAGTTTTATCTTTCAAAAGATTTGTGGTCAGGACATCCATGTTGTGTTTTTGTAATGAGAGATGAAATTATTGCAAAGTATCCCGATGCAGTGCAAGAACTTACAACAAGTTTTGTCAAATCAGGTAAGGCAATTGATGCCCAACCTGATCCTGCTGCTGTAATTGGCGGTAAATTTTTATCCCAGGATGTTGAGGTTGTAAAAAAAGTTTTAACCCAGCCAGCCGACAGAATAACAACAAGTGAGCTTTTTCCTGTTCTTGAAGATCTTGATGTTATTCAAAAATATATGATGGATAAGATGAAAATAATGACCAGTCTTATTGATCTTGCAAAGTTTGTTGACACAAAATTTGCAAAGATTGCTGGAGCAAAATAAAGATGTAGGTGCTTTTAAAGATTATAGTACAGCTCGGCATAAGTTATCTGTTGCTTTTTGTGCTGAATATCCATATGGATATTGAAGAATCTGCTCTATTAAGCGTAATAAGATTTACGTCCGACTGTAATAGTGCTCTATCAATGCGTGTTAAGTTCAGGGTACGCTGTTTCAAAATTGTAATGTTAGTAATTAAGTTTAACTGATAGAACCCGAACTTTTAGAGCTGATAGTGCATAGTATTTATCCATTATGTAAGGTTCATAAAAGAATCAGGCATGTTTTTTGCTTGTTTGTTAATTCAGGATTGAAAGCATATAGGATACCATTCCTGAACTAATATCCTTGCAAAATGGAGGCAAACATGCTGGTAGATTCATTTGATAAAAGATCGTATGCTCCAACGTTATCCTTTGAAAAAAAGACTGATTCTGGACATAAAAGCTTCGAGTCAGTATTGCAAAAAAGTTCAAAAATCAAAAGTAGTGATGAGCAGAGCAGGGAAGCTGTTCTGAGAAGAGATGTTGTAGCAAATTCCTCATCTGCATTTTCTTTAGAAGGTACAAACCGTCAGATCCAGATAGATAATAATCCTCAGGATATAAATAATCAGTCTCAAAAGGTTCATCTTGGTACCATATCAGGTGATACCCCTACGGTTTCAGAGCTTCTGTACTCCACTCAATACAAAAAAGATTGCTGGGAAATGCTTGAGAAAGATGTGAACTCCTCTAAACATTTCAAAAGAATTCCTGCTGGTACAGATATTTATTTAGACAAAAAAACTTCTGAAATTGTCTGGGGAGAAAATGGTGATAAAAAAAATGCAATAAAATCAGGAACTCTGTCTGGTAATATTAAAGATTCTGAAGGCTCACATCTGTTTTTTCGTAATTCAAAATCTAAAATATTCTCAAAACCTTTCCGAAATAAAGATTCTGTCGGTCGTAACTATAGTACTCCTGAGCTCTTAATTGGGAGTTATTCCGGCCATAGTGAAAATTCTGGCGGCATTTCTACTTATTCCAGTCCCAATCCTGGCATTGATGGATCCATACTCTCCGCAAAAATATACAACCCAACTATTTATAATCCTGAACAGGATTCATATCAATCCTCCGTTGCATCAAATCAATCCTCAAGAAAGTCTGAACCCGCTCTTAATGATGCTGTCCGTGAGTTTATGGGAAAGGATTACAGCAAAATGGACTGTTATGAACTTGTAGTCGGTGGATTGACAAATATGGGAGTCAAGTATAGAGGACACGGTGGGCTTGGAAGGCATCTGATAGATAAAGCCATCAGCCAGGGGTTATCCAGAAATCATTATCTCACAGGTGAAGGACTTATGGCGGCAACTGGATACAGTGTCTATAACAAGACTGTCTTGAGTGTTAAAAATCCTTTTGCCCAGGCTGAGTCTGTCATGAAGGAGATGGAAAAAGTGTTAAAAGAGGGGCAGATACTCTCTTTTTCCACCCGTACTCGTGGTCACACTGGTGTTATATCAAAAAAAGACGGGATATGGACATTCATCAATTCCGGCTATATGGATAACAATATTTCGGGTAAAAACGGTATAAAACAGGTTGGTGAAGAGATCCTTTCAAAAGAGCTGGAAAACTGGTTTAAACTTGCCGTTAGCAGAAAAGATGGCTTGAAAATTACCCTTGGTAATATTGATATTGCCAAGCTGGCAACATACCGCGAGGATAAAACCATATTGTCTAAAATGGATAAGTCAAGATTGTCTAAAAAAGTATGAATACCATATTAAACAGATATATTTTCAGAGAACTGCTCTCCCCTTTTGCCATTTGTCTTACATTTCTTACCTTTACGTTTCTGATGACAAGGATTCCTGAGATCACAAATATGGTTGTGAATTATCATACTGGGATCTCTTCGGTGTTTCTGTTGATACTTTATGCACTCCCCAGGTTCATGGAGTTTACACTTCCCATGTCCGTTATGATTGCTGTTCTTCTGACAGTCATGAGAATGTCAAGTGATAATGAAATTATCGCACTAAAGGGGAGTGGTATAAGTATATACCGGCTTATACCCCCTGTTTTTCTATTCTGTGTTTTGGGGGTGATTGTCTCTTTATGGCTTACACTTTGGGGGGTTCCGTGGGGCAGATTCTCATTTGCTGTAAAAGGGGCTGAAATTGCACGGGCAACAATTAATGTTGCCTTAAAGGAGCGTCAGTTTAACAATACCTTTGATAACGTAATGATCTACATAACTGCTATAGATCTGAAAACATCCGAGCTTTCAAATATCTTCATAGAGGACAGCCGTAATCCAGCCGTTGTCAACATCACAGTTGCTTCAAGAGGGATCCTGATTTCTCAGGCTTCAGGAGATCACCATACGCTTCGTCTTTCGCAGGGTACCATCAATCAGGTGGACATGGCAGGGCGTTCTGTGAATGCAGTGAATTTTGACACCTATGACATTAATTTTGACACTGGACTATCCACAGAAGAATCTGGAAAGCGGGGAAAGGATTTTGATGAGATGTATCTGAATGAACTTGTGGATTTTATAAACAAGGGAGATGGAGATCCAAAGGCTCTCAAATCTGCCAGCATGGAGCTTCACGAAAAATTTGCAATTCCATTTGCATGTATTTCACTTGGTCTGCTTTCCATTCCTCTCGGGGTAAGATCAAACTCCTCAAGGCGTGCATCAGGATTTGGTCTGGCCTTGAGTTTCTTTCTGTTTTATTACCTGCTTCTTGCTGCCGGATGGTCTGCTGGTACTACAGGCCACTATCCACCTGCAATAGGAATGTGGCTGCCTAATATAATCATGGGTGGGTCTTCAATATATATGTTTTCAAAGGTGGCCAATGAGCGACCATTAACTTTTAATTTTGGCTTGACGCTACTGGCAAAAATCAAAAGCCTCGTTCTAAAAATCAAAAAAAATTCTCTTGAAATTAAAAGTAGCTGATATCATATGTCTATTCTGACTCAATACTGGGTGAAGGAATTTCTAAGATTTTTCTTAATTATCCAGGCTATTGTATTATCTATTTTTGTTGCTGTTGACTATTTGACAAATATGGACAAGTTCCTCAAATCAGGAATTACACTTGTTGATGCTTTTGGTTATGTTCTTCTAAAAGCTCCGTTCATGTTTGTACAGCTTACCCCAGCAGGTACAGTCCTTGCCGTTGTAACTGTCTTTGGGTTGATGAACCGAAACAATGAACTTCTTGCTATAAAGAGCGGTGGCATAAGTATCTGGTATATAGTCACTCCTGCTGTGGTTACCGGAATATGCCTTGCTTTGCTGATGTTTTTTCTTGGTGAAACTGTTGTGCCATTGACAATGTCTAAAGCAAACCACATTAAATACTCTGTAATCAAGAAAAATAGAAATATTCATGCAGTACGTGAAAATATCTGGATAAAAGGCGAAGATATCATTTCTCACTTTAAATATTTTAATCCCACAGATAAGACCATCTCAGGTATTACAATCACGTTTTTTGATAAGAGGTTCAGAATTTTAAGAAGATTGGATGCTGAAAATGGAAAATTAAAGGATAACGACAGCTCTGATTACACAGTCGAGGATAATAAAAATACCGATATAAAGCAGGATCCCCAAAAAGTTAAATGGATACTGTCAGGAGTGCTGGAACAGACTTTTGATGAGAAAATAGAAGAGTTTGTCATTAAAGAATATGATGAAAAAGAGATTGGTCTGGAATTGAAGCCTGAAGATTTAAAGGCTGTAGTGAAAAAATCAGACGAGATGGATTTCAGAGAACTTTCTGCTCATATTCAAAAGATCCAGAACGAAGGATATGACGCCACCACATACAAGGTGGATCTTTTTGCCAAAAGTGCCTTTCCGTTTATATGTGTAATTATGGCAATTATTGGAGCTGCCGCAGGAATGAGAAGTTTTGTAAAAGAGAACCTGGCCGTTGGCATAGGTATCGGTATTGGAGCATCTTTTTTTTACTGGATCGTTCATGGATTTTCCACATCTCTTGGCTATGCCAGAATGCTGCCACCTTTTATCAGTGCCTGGGCTACCAATTTTATATTTTTGTGCATTGCAGTTATCTACCTTTTAAATACTGATTGATTTTGAACATTAAATCGCTGGATTGAAATTTCTCAACGATGATTTTTTTTTTATATAATTCAATTATTTTAAGTTTTTTTTTAATCCTGCTTCCATTTCTTCCTTTTCTCTTTCTGTTTTCAAAAAAGAGAAGGTCAAATATGCTTGAGCGTTTTGGGTTGATCAATTCTATTTTGAACAAAGCCCCAGGAGCAAAGCGGATCTGGATACATGCTCTTTCTGTAGGTGAAATTAAATCCGCACTTCCTCTTGTCAATTCCATTCAAAATAAACTTGAAATACCTACATCAAAGCACCAAGCCTCTTCAAAGCTTCAAACATCTCCAAGTCTCCAAACATCTTCAGAACAAGAAACCGATTCAGGCAATCATCCATGTTGCGAACTGATTATAACGGCTTCCACTCAAACCGGTTTTAATATGGCACAAGAGATTTTTATAAAATCTGATTCACAACTTATTCAGTCAAAATTCATTCAGGTCGGATACTTTCCCTTTGATCTTTTTTTTTCCATTGCAAGCATATCTTCAAGAATAGATCCTGATCTGGTTATTATTGTGGAGAGCGATTTATGGCCTGGCTTTCTATGGCATATGCATAAAAAAAAGATTCCCGTTTTTCTTGTAAATGGAAGGTTATCGAAATCTTCATTAGAGGGATATGCACTATTGAAAAGGCTATTTGCGTCTGTATTTTCTCTGTTTGAAACAATAATGGTTCAAACAGACAATGACAAAGCGGGTTTTTTGAAAATAGGAGTTCCTGAGCAGAAGATAAAGGTGACAGGCAACATAAAGTTTGATCAGCCTATTCCTGAAATAAAACAGATTGAAAATCTTGAGCATCTTAAAGCAGATTTTTCTGGCAGGTTTTTGATTGCCGGAAGTACTCATCCTGGTGAAGAGGAGATTCTTTTATCTGTTTTCAAAAAATTAAGAGAGGATATTGGCCTGAAACAAAGATCAGAATTTGATGAGATAAAACTGTCAGAATTTGATGAGATAAAACTGTCAGGATTTGATGAGATAAAATTGTCAGGATTTGATGAGATAAAATTGTCAGGATTTGATGATTTGAAACTGCTTGTGGTACCAAGAGATCCTAAAAGATCTGTAAAAATAAAAAAAATGTTCATTGCAGAAGGAGTAAATTGCCAGCTTGCAAGTAGTTGTGATTTTCCATGCAGTTTTCAATGGCTAAGCGATTCGATGAATGATGTTATAATCGTGGATAGGATAGGTATTTTAGCAGCTCTCTATGCAATATGTGATATTGCCTTTGTGGGAGGTTCTCTTGTTCCATTTGGAGGGCACAACCCATTAGAGCCGGCACTTTTTGCAAAACCTGTAGTTTTTGGCCCCTATATGGATGATTTTAAGGAGGTTTCGGATACCTTGCTTGCAAATGGTGCTGCTTTTATGGTGAAAGACAGTAATGATATGCTTGAAACCCTGAAGATGCTTCTTGATGATGAAGATCTGATTAACAAAACTGGTAATAGTGCAGTCAGACTGCTTGAAGATGGGAGAGGGGCAGTCGAAAGGATATTGTCGATTATTTTTAGTAAATGATACTATCTCTTTTAATACGTTTTGTGTGGTAATTTAACAGTTTGTACGTTGTAAAACAGTTCAAAAAAACAGTTCTGATGGTCTCGTAAAGAATAAAAACCAGAACAGAATATAACATAAACACTTAGTTAGTCAGGAGATTTGTTGTTTGTTAAAAGAGATGATTTCATATTTTGAGATGTTTGAAGCTTTGAAGAGGCTTGGTGCTTTGATGTAGGTATTTCAAGTTTATTTTGAATGGAATTGACAAGAGGAA
>JADGBC010000004.1:0-4978 GCA_015231705.1 Desulfamplus sp.
TGTTATATCTGCTTCTCTTCCGCCGGTTGCCAGAATCACCACTCCATGTTCAAACGTTTGAACTGTTTTTTCCATGTTTTCAACAGTAGTTATAAAATGTCCCACCTCTCCGACTGATGCTATTACCGAGGTGAGCATGGTGTTTCAGCATTTCAACCTTTTCCCCCACCTCACCATTCTGGAAAATCTCACATTGGGTCCAATCTGGGTAAGAAAAATGCCCAAGAAAAAAGCTGAAGAAATTGCAATGGAGTATCTTAACAAGGTTCAGATTGCAGAGCAGGCAAAAAAATACCCGGGACAGCTCTCCGGAGGGCAGCAGCAGCGAGTTGCCATTGCCCGAAGCCTTTGTATGCAACCAAGAATAATGCTCTTTGATGAACCGACATCAGCTCTTGATCCTGAAATGGTAAAAGAGGTTCTTGATGTTATAATATCCCTTGCTGAAGAGGGTATGACCATGCTGGTTGTCACCCATGAGATGGGTTTTGCAAAATCAGTGGCACACAGGGTCATTTTTATGGATGGTGGAATGATTATTGAGGAAAACAATCCAGAGGATTTCTTCTCAAATCCTCAGAATGAAAGGACAAAGCTCTTTTTGAGCCAGATTCTTTATTAATTGACTAACTTGTTCCATTTTTCTTACTCATTCTCACCCATCAAGTGTGAATGATGAAAACTTCCTATTCCTGAGAAGTGTCCCTGAAAAGAAATATCTTTATTGAAACTTGTGCACATTAGGTATATTATCAGGAACAGTGTTATTGGTCTTGTGTTAAATGCACAAGCATTGCTTCTTTTAAGTTGATATTGTCGGGCGGAGTTTCACTCTATTGAATGTTTCAATAATTTCTTACCTGACTGTCAAACCTTGAGCGAGCTCTGGTTGTAGTAATTATTTATAAAAACGAGGTAAACAAACTTTTTTTATGTCACTTAATGTGATTCTGCTTGTAATATGTCTTTTATTGTCAGGCTTCTTTTCATCCGCGGAAACGTCACTCTTCTCCATCAGTAAGATAAAAGCTCTTCACCTTGCAAAGGAAGGAAGAAAAACTGATCATCTCATTTGTAAAATGAAGGGGGAACCCCACAGACTTCTCTCTACCATTTTAATTGGCAACAATATTGTCAATATTGGTGCGTCTTCATTGGCAACAGCTATTGCGATAGATTTTTTTCAATCCAATGCCGTGGGGATTGCAACTGGTATCATGACCATTCTTATTCTAATATTTGGCGAGATATTTCCAAAATCATTTGCTGCCAAGAATAAAATATTTGTGGCAAGATTTGTTATCTTCCCTCTTTTTTGGCTTTCCAGACTCTTTACTCCTATTATCTTCCTGTTCAATTTTATTCCTAAAATACTTGGAACTATGGATAAATCACCTTCAGTCACTGAGGATGAACTTATGACAATGGTTGAAGTTGTAGAGGAAGAGGGTGAAATTAAAGAGGAGGAGAAGGAGTTTATATCAAATATTTTTGAGTTTGATGATACCAGTGCTTCAGAAATAATGACACCCAGAGCTGACATGTATGTGATTGATATCTATGACCCGATTGACATCAAGGATATTTTAAACTCAGGCTTTACGCGTATTCCTGTTATTGAGAATACTATTGATAACGTCATTGGTATATTAAATGTCAAAGATCTTTTTGCCAGATATCATGAGAGCTGTTCACATAACATGGTTCCCTGCAGCCAGATCAATTCTGTTGCCAGCAACTCAGTTGATTCTGACTCCGGCAATATTCCTGGTTCTGAGATCAGCGATGAGCAAAGAACATTTGTCCAAAATGGAGATGGAGTTGGCATTACTATCAACGCTATTGTTGATACTAATAATTCCACAAATGTCGATTATACCATAAAAGCCAGTGATCTTGGCATTAAAGAGATTATGCGAAAACCCTTTTTTATCCCTGAATCCAAGAAATTAGATTCTCTGTTGCATGCTTTCAAGCAGATGAAGAACCATATAGGTATAGTTGTGGATGAGCATGGCGGTGTCTCAGGTATTGTAACAATGGAGGATGTTCTTGAGGAGATTGTAGGAGAGATCAGCGACGAGACTGACAGGACAGACCCGCATATTGTAAAGCTCAATAATGATAAATGGATTGTTCTTGGCAAGACTGAGATTGAAGAGATCAACAAGAAATTAGATCTGTCAATACCAGAATCAACAGATTACGATACATTTTCGGGGTTCATTCTGGATAAAATCGGCAGAATTCCAAAGGTTGGAGAGACAATTACAATCGGGAAATATACAGCCACTGTCAAGGAGAGAGATGGAAACAGGATCAGAACCTTTGTTTTTAAACCTTTTTGATTGTTTAGAAATTTCAATCTTGCAACAACAATTGTAGTGAAGCGGCCTATGTTCTAAATAGCTTCATTTTAGCTCTTTTGCCGTAAAAATAGATCATGGTTTTTATGCTTGGGAGGTGGGTCTGAACCCAGCCATATCCGTTTAAATGCGACTGATTCTGTTAAAAACAACTGATTCCATTCAAAAGAGACCGATTTTAGAGAGAAAGTTATGTTCACAGCAACAACCAGTCTGTATTGTATTTTTGGAAAGCCGGTAAGCCACTCCATGAGTCCGTTGGTGCATAATATGTTGTTTAATCAGCTTGGCATTGATGCTGTTTATCTGGCATTTGAAATTGATGATATGAAAAATGGTGTAGAATCCATAAGAAGCCTTGGCATCAAGGGAGCATCCATTACAATCCCTTTTAAGGAGGAGATACTTGAGCACCTTGACTCCATTGATGAGATGGCGTTAGAGATTGGTGCAGTCAATACTGTGCTCAATAGAGATGGTTATCTTGTGGGCTGTAATACAGATTGTTCAGGTGCAATTGAGCCACTGAAAGAGACGACAGGTTCTGTTGCTGGTAAACATGTATGCATTATAGGGGCAGGGGGGGCAGCAAGAGCTGTTGCCTTTGGAATGAAAAAAGAGGGGTGCAGGATCACCATAGTCAATCGCTCAAAAAATCGTGGCGAGGAGCTTGCCAATCTGGTTAATGGCAGATTTTTAACATTATCCTCATTTAATGATTTGACTGATTTATCGAATAATATTGATATCATCATCAATACCACATCTGTTGGCATGACGCCAGATATCGACAAAAGCCCTGTAAACCCATCTATTCTGAATGAAAAGATGACTGTAATGGATATTGTTTACAATCCATTAAAAACAAGACTTCTTAAGAATGCTGAAAATGCAGGATGCAAAACTGTTGACGGCCTTGCAATGTTTATACATCAGGGTGCTGCCCAGTTTGAACTATTTACCGGTATAACCCCTTCTCATAATCTTATGCGAGAGGCTATTCTTAAAAAGCTCTCCTGTAAAAAGTAAAAGGTACAAGATAAAAGATGAAATCGATAAAGACAAAAATAACTTCTGATAAATCAATAACAATACCAGGTTCCAAAAGCGTTTCTCACAGAATGCTGATATCTGCTTCCATGGCAGATGGCACATCTTTTATACGCAATATTCTTCAAAGCGATGACATCAATCTAACCATGTCAGCTCTTTCCATGATGGGGGCTGATATTCAAAAACAAAAAGATGAATCAATAAATGATAGATCGACACTTGACACTCTTAACAATGAGGATTCTTTACAGGGTAACACTATTCGCGTAACTGGTTTCAGCGGCAGGCCCAAACCTTGTGATCAAGAGATATATCTTGGTAATTCCGGTACATCCATGAGGCTTCTTGCAGGCACAGCCGCACTTGGAACTACGCCGTACATCTTGACAGGAGATCACAGAATGCAAGAGCGTCCCATGGGCGATCTTCTGAATGCTCTTATCATGGCTGGTGCAGATGCAACTTCAAAATTCGGTAATGGAGCTCCTCCTGTTATAATCAAGGGCGGTAACTTGAAACATGGCAATACCATCGGTGGAACAATTACACTTGATTGCTCGCAGAGCAGTCAGTATCTGTCTGCCATGCTTATGATGGGGGCGGTTTTGCCTGAAGGGCTTCTTATTCATCTGCCTGGCCCCACTGTGTCAGCTCCATATGTTGATCTTACAATTGATATCATGAGAAAATTTGGTGTGAATGCCGAGCGTATAGATGACAGAACCTATCGTGTTGCAGGAAAACAGACCTACCGTGCCGGTAATTTTGCCGTTGAGCCGGATCTGTCCAATGCCAGTTATTTCTGGGCTGCCGGAGCCGTTACCGGCCACATGGTAACTGTTACTGATATCAACAAAGACTCTTTGCAGGGTGATAAACGGCTTCTTGAGATATTCAAGCAGATGGGTTGCCAGATTGAGTATGGAGCCAACAGTATTGGTGTGCGTGGCTTTCCTGCTTTAACAACAGGTAATGGCTCAACCGACTCAGGGCATGTTCAGCAATCATATGCACAAGGTGCAATATCTAACCATTCTAATTGCCTTAATGCTGTAGAGGTCGATATGTCAGATATTCCTGATGTGGTTCCAACTCTTGCAGTTGTCGCAGCTTTTGCAAGGGGCACTACAAAGATAGTCAATATCGAACATCTTCGTGAAAAGGAGTGCGACAGAATTTCCGTTGTCGTATCTCAGCTCAGAAAAATCGGAGTTGATGCATCAGAAGGAAAGGACTGGCTCTCTGTAACAGGATTGTACACGGATTGCAATGAGACAACAGGTTCCCTCGGTGCAAGAGTGCCTGCCGATAAAAAGCATCTTGATGACAAACAGCTAAGTGGTAGCAGCGGCCGCAGATATCATGGCGATCTTATAGAGACATTCAATGACCATAGAATGGCAATGGCCTTTTCAATAGTCGGCTTAAGGGTTGACGGTATTGAAATAGAAAATGAGAGTTGCGTTGCAAAATCTTTTCCAAATTACTGGGAAAAGTTTGACTCTTTGGGAGTTTGAAGGAGATATATAGATGTCAGGAAGCACTTTTGGAAAAATATT
>JADGBC010000004.1:5086-50623 GCA_015231705.1 Desulfamplus sp.
AATGAAGCCATTTTACAGCAAGCTCTGGATAAGCGAAAGCCTGGTCAGGGTTCAACAAGCACAAAAAGAAAAGAGCCTGATACCCCTCAGATTCTTTCAGGTGTTTTTAAAGGCATAACCACAGGCACTCCTATCACCATCATGATTTTGAATCAGGATGCAAAATCCCATGATTATTCAAAAATAGCTCAGATTTTCAGGCCAGGACATGGTGATATTACCTATCAAGCCAAATATGGTATCAGGGACTACAGGGGCGGGGGCAGGGCATCAGGAAGAGAGACAGCCGCAAGGGTTGCAGCCGGAGCTGTAGCAGAGGCTTTTTTAAAGCAATATAAGATTTGTGTCCAGACCATCACTCTTGAGATAGGCGGAGTCAGGGCAGCTAAGATAGACCGAGAATTTGCATCTACCAACTATCTTGAGTGTCCTGATGCAGAAGCTCTTTTGCTGATTGAACAGAGAATTGATGATGTCAAAAAAGAGGGTGATTCGTTGGGTGGTGTGCTTGAAATCACAGCACACAATGTTCCTGCCGGACTTGGAGAGCCTGTATTTGATAAATTAGATGCAGATCTTGCCAAGGCTCTTATGAGTATCGGAGCTGTAAAAGCTGTGGAGATAGGGGCAGGGTGCAAAGCGTCCCAGATGACCGGGTTTGAAAATAATGATCAGATAATTGCCTCAAAACTTGCATCTGATAAGGGCAGCGATATTGTGACGGAATTTGAAACCAATAACAGCGGTGGCATTCTTGCTGGCATTTCAAATGGTGATGACATAGTCGCAAGGGTTCACATTAAACCCATCCCCTCTATTCTTAAAGAACAGATGACAGTTGACATCAATGGAAATCCATGCCCGATTTCCACACAGGGCAGACATGATATCTGTGCAATACCAAGGATCAACCCTGTATGCAGAGCAATGGTCTATCTTGTGATTGCAGACCACCTGTTAAGGCAAAAAGCAACTGAAAGGTTGTGATTGCCTGCTATCTGGCAAGGCCAGACAACAACTGCAAGCATCTTGCAAAAAATCCTGAATATTAATGTTGCACATAGTGTTGCAGGCAGGGTTGTGCAACACTATTTCATATTTATCTTTCTATTTTATAATAGTGTTGCAACTACCACACTACCTTATGTTGCATTGTTGCAACAACAATATGACGCCAAATATCTCCTTAAAACCTCAAATCCGACTGTATATCCTTGTAAATCAAATAGATAATCCCATCTAAACAATATGGCATGGTTGATGCAAATATAGATGCAAATTCAATTGATGCAACGTTCATACAGTTTTACTTAATATTAAAACAAACTGTATCGGTATTCTGCAACTTATAAGGTTAACACCCAAATGTGAAAAAGGTGGTGACATGTCTGTCAGAATCGGCTTCTATATTTGTCATTGCGGAATCAATATCGCGTACAAGGTCAGGGTTGAAGATGTAGCAGCCTTTGCGGGTAAGCTCAGAAATGTTGCAGTCGCAAGGGACTACAAATTCATGTGTTCTGATCCCGGGCAGGAGATGATTGAAAAAGATATTCGCGAAATGGGTCTGACCAGAGTTGTGGTAGCCTCCTGCTCTCCTCGCCTGCATGAAAAAACATTTCGTAATGCCTGTGTCAGGGCGGGGTTGAATCCCTACTACTTCCAGATGGCATCGGTGCGAGAACATGTCTCCTGGGTCACTTTGAATGAAGATGAGGCAACCATGAAAGCGAAATCTCTGGTTGCTGGTGCTGTCAATCGTGTGAATTTCCATGAGCATCTTGAAAGCCGCAGTGTCAATGTGCACCCTGATATTATGGTTGTGGGAGCGGGAATAGCAGGCATGCAGGCTGCTTTGGATATCGGCTCTTCAGGACATACAGTCTGGCTTGTTGAAAAAGAGCCTACAGTGGGAGGGCACATGCTTCAGTTTGATAAAACCTTCCCAACGCTTGATTGTGCGGCATGCATCGGAACACCCAAGATGGTTGAGGTAGCCCAGAATCAGAACATAAAGCTGCTCTCATACAGCAAGGTTAAAGAAGTATCTGGCTATATCGGAAATTTTACAGTAAGGGTTCTGAGAAAACCACGATATATAAAAGAGGGCATATGTACCGGTTGCGGTGAGTGCGTTAAAGTATGCCCTGTCTCAGTACCAAGCGAGTGGAATGAATCGCTTTCAAACCGAAAGGCGATTTATCGCCCCTTTCCTCAAGCAGTCCCCATTACATTTTGCATTGATAAGAAAGATAGAGCACCGTGCGTTCAGACCTGTCCTGCAGGTGTAAATGTTCAGGCGTATGTTCAGATGATTCGGCAGAAAAAATATCAGGAAGCCTATCAGATTATTCGTGAGAAACTGCCTCTTCCTGGAGTGCTTGCTCGTGTCTGTCCACATCCTTGCGAAAACGTCTGCAGACGACAGGAGGTTGATGAAGCTCTTGCAATCAGGGATTTAAAAAGATTTGCAGCCGATCAGATTGATATTAAAAACTTGCCGATCCCTCAAATCAAAGCAAAATCTCAAAAGGTTGCGGTAATAGGTTCAGGCCCTGCCGGACTCACTGTCGCCTATGATTTGAGGCTAAAAGGATATGGTGTCACAATATTTGAATCCCTGCCCAAACCAGGTGGAATGCTAAGATTCGGTATTCCTGATTACAGACTGCCTCCCGCAATCCTGGACAGAGAGATTTCCTATATCCTGAGTCTGGGTATAACATTAAAAACCGGAGTTAGTTTTGGCAAAGATATAAAACTTAAGGATCTGGAACAACAGGGTTTTGCAGCCATATTCTTAGGTGTTGGAGCTCATGAGACCCTGAAAATGGGGATTAAAGGGGAGTGTGATGCAAAGGGTGTAAAAGATGCACTTTCATTTTTAAGAGAGATTAATCTTGGTGACAAAAGCTTTTCTGGGAATGAGATAGTGGTTATAGGCGGAGGAAATGTGGCGATTGATGCCGCACGGATAGCAAAACGGCTTGGAGCAAAAAAGGTTGTGGTGCTCTATCGCCGTACAGAAGCTGAGATGCCCGCATATAAAGATGAAATTGACGGAGCAAAAGAGGAGGGGGTTGAGTTCCGGTTTTTGACCATACCCGTCAGGATCTTATTCCATTCTGACGATGTTGTTTTCCATAATGGATGTGTACCATCTGTTGATGAGAATATTGCCGCTCATAATGGAGGTGTCGTTGCAATTGAATGTCTCCGAACCCAGCTTGGCCATCCTGATAAGAGCGGTCGCAGACGTCCGGTTCCGGTTGAAGGCTCTGAGTTTATTATTGCCTGTGATACCGTGATTCCTGCTATAGGACAACAGACTGAACTCTCATGGGCAGCAGATATGCCTGCGTTACAATGGTCAACACGAAAAACGCTTCTTGTCAATTCTCAAACTTTTCAAACTTCTATTCCCCATGTTTTTGGAGCTGGAGATGCAGTCAGCGGCCCTGCAACAGTGGTTGAAGCAGTTGCAGCCGGTCATAAAGCTGCATTGGGGATAGATCAATTTCTTGAAGACAAACTTAATGTATTTGAAAAAGGCACAAACTGCACAATTCTAAAGGAGAATATTGCTCAACCTCAGAAGATCAATATCATTGGCATTAATAAAGGCGATGATAAATACCATCACGCAATTCCAAAAGAGTGCTCTTGCCAGCCAAGAGAGAAATTACCTCACCTGAACCCTGAAATCAGGTCAATATCTTTTGATGAAGCTGCAACCGGCTTTACCGAGGAACAGGCAATAAGAGAAGCGGACAGATGTCTGAACTGCGGAGGCTGCTGTGAATGCATGGAGTGCGTCAAAGTGTGTGAGCCTGAAGCTATAAACCATTCTATGAAACCTGAAGAAGTTGAAATAAAGGTAGGTTCAATTATTCTGGCTACCGGTTATGACCTTATGAATCCTGCACCCATCAAACAATATGGTTATGGCAGGTATGACAATGTTTTTACAAGCCTTGAGTTTGAGCGTCTCAGCAACGCAACAGGTCCTACAGGCGGAAAAATTCTGATACGAGATGATAACAAAGAGTTTACACGAACACCGCAGAGTGTTGCAATTCTCCACTGCGTGGGAAGCCGTGACCTCAATTACCATGAATACTGCTCTCGGGTATGCTGCATGTATGCACTTAAATATTCCCATCTGATAAAGGAGAAGGTCGGAGACCATGCAAGGGTGTATGATTTTTATATTGACCAGCGATGTTACGGTAAAGGGTATGAGGAGTTTTACCGTCGGTGTCAAGAAGAGGGAACAACATTTATCAGAGGAAAAGTTGCAGAGATAACAGATCAGGCAGTTTGCCCTGAAGAAAAAGGCAAGCTTGTCTGTATTGCTGAAGATACGCTTCTTGGCAGTTTGTTGCGTATTCCTGTTGATATGGTTGTTCTCTGTTCAGCAATGCAGGCTCGTAGCAGTGCTTCTGAAGTTGGAAGGATTTTCGGAGTAAATCAAGGTGCGGATGGCTTTTTTCTTGAAGAGCATCCAAAACTTAGCCCCCTTAATACTGCAACAGACGGCATTTTTTTAGCCGGTGCGTGTCAGTCACCAAAAGATATTCCAGATACGGTTGCACAGGCCTCAGGAGCAGCATCAAAAGCTCTCTCTCTTGCTGCACGGGGTGAAGTTGAGGTTCCTTCTGCTATCTCATGGATTGATCCTGATATCTGTGCTGGATGCCAGATATGTATCAGGCTTTGCCCCTATAATGCTGTTGAATTTAACAATCGCAGAAAAATATCTGTGGTCAACCAAGCACTTTGCAAGGGGTGTGGAAGCTGTGCAGGATTCTGTCCAAGTGGTGCAGCACAAGTAAAGCAGTTCAAAGAGATCCAGGTTTTTGCAGAAATTGACGGAATATTTGATGCCATTCAGGCTGTTGGAATTTGATTAAACGGCTATGTCCACGCCAAACGTTCATGGCCGGATTCGGGGCTAACCCCGACCATCAAAGGCAAATCTATTTTTACGGTAAAGGAGAGCATGTCATGAGAGATTTTGAACCTGTTATTGTAGCATTTGTATGTAACTGGTGCACATATACGGCAGCAGATTTAGCAGGAACTTCACGCCTGAGCTACCCTAAAAATATCAGAATTATCCGGTTGATGTGTACAGGCATGGTTGATCCTCAGTATATCATAAAAGCATTTTTGGAAGGAGCAGACGCGGTTCTGGTCAGCGGATGCCATCCTGGAGACTGTCACTACATGAACGGAAACTACAAAGCCAGGAGACGTATCAAGCTGCTCAAAGAGATACTCTCTCAATTCGGATTTGAACAACAAAGATTGCGTCTTACATGGATAGGTGCAAGTGACGGTATTCAGTTTGCCCAAGTGATGAGAGAACTTACTGATCAGATCAGGATACTGGGGCCAAATTCTGCAAGAGAAAAAATGGTTATTTAGACATCCCCTTAATTTACCAATTAACACTTTTTTTAACCACATCAACTTTTTTTAGAGGATTTTCTCAAGAAAAGTGCCAACTCCTTTTGGAGTGATATGAAGGATGCCGTTATTTAAAGGTGATTGCAATAATTATAGTTTTACGGAGACGATCTATGGCAACAAAAACAGCAAAAATTGAGGTTCAAGATGGGGATATCCTGACTGGCATCAGAGAGTTTCTCAAATCCGTTATGCAAACAGATGAAATAGCCGCGATGCTGGTTCCAATGCGTCTGCCAATGAAACAGGTTATAATGCCCGTGCTTGTTACAGATCATAAAAATATAGACAATGCAGACCCTCTGTCACCATCTTTTCCCATAAATGCGGCATCGCTTGTTTCACGACTTACCAGAAAACCTTCTGGTGGGAAAATAGCGGCGATTCTTCGTCCTTGCGAAATCAGGGCATTCATAGAACTTGTAAAGCTTAATCAAGGAAAGACAGATGATCTTGTAATGATAGGAATTGACTGCTTCGGGGTATACACAAATAAAGATTATCGCAGGCTTAGTGAAAAAGACCATGCTGACGTCTCTAAAGACCATGCTGACATCTCTAAAGACCGTGCTGACATCTCTATTGAGAAAAATTCAACTGCCTGTAAGTCATGTGAGCACCCAATTCCATACGGAGCTGATATCCTGATCGGGATTTTAGGAGTAGATAGACAAAATAATCTTTTGGTCCAGGGACTTACGGACAAGGGCACATCACTGATTAACCTTGTCGGTCTTGCTGAATGTGAGGAACCCCCTGATCGTAAACCGGCAATTAGAGCTTTTATAGAAAGCCGAAAAGAGTATCGGGATAGAATGATTGAACAGACCTCACGGGCAACAGATACGCTGGAAAAGCTGACTTCATATATGGCTGATTGTGTGAACTGCTATAATTGCAGGGTTGCCTGCCCTGTATGCTACTGCAAAGAGTGTGTGTTTGTAACAGATGTCTTTGAGCATGAACCTGCCCAGTACCTGCAATGGTCAGCCAGAAAGGGTGCGATCAAAATGCCTACGGATACGATCTTTTATCACCTTACGCGTATG
The DNA here is from genome assembly GCA_015231705.1 of Desulfamplus sp. Classification (GTDB taxonomy): domain Bacteria; phylum Desulfobacterota; class Desulfobacteria; order Desulfobacterales; family Desulfobacteraceae; genus Desulfamplus. Next base: position 11,608 of record JADGBC010000004.1, read on the forward strand.
GCACATATGGGTACAGCATGCGTTGGTTGCGGACAATGTTCAAATGCCTGCCCTAACGATATTCCGGTGATGGAGCTTTTTAAAACGATAGCTTGCCGTACCCAGAAAGCATTTGAGTATGAAGCAGGAAGAAGTCTTGATGAACAGCCGCCACTTTCTGAATTCAGGGAGAATGAATTTACGGAAATTGTCGGGATAAAATAAAAAGGTTAAAAACACCATGAATGAGACAGTCGGAAATCAAAACATCGGTACTGTACTGGTAATAGGAGCTGGAATCAGCGGTATCAGGTCTGCACTTGACATGGCCGAATGCGGTTACCGAGTCATCTTGACAGACAGACAGCCTCATATCGGCGGGATTTTAAGTCAATTAGATTACCAATTTCCTACAAACCGGTGCGGTATGTGCAAAATGCTTCCCATGGTGAACAGGGATTCATCTTCACAATATTGCCTTAGAAAAGGGCTTTTTCATAAAAATATTGAGCTGATGCTATCCTCGGAAATTATATCGCTCAAGGGGGAGGCGGGTGCGTTTCAGGCAGCCTTACGCCGGAGACCGGGTCTTATTCTAACTGATCTTTGTATCGGATGTGCAGAGTGTGCAAGTGTCTGTCCGGTAGAGGTTCCTGATCTGTTCAATGTCGGCCTTTCAATGCGAAAGGCGGTTTATCTGCCGGTTCCACACAAAATTCCCAACACCTTTGTGATAGATACGGATTCGTGCAACATGTGCAAAGCGTGTGAGCCGGTCTGTCCCACAGGAGCGATCCGTTTTTCAGATCAGGGTCGCAGGCAATTTCATATTCTGGTTGTGGATGATGAGTTGATTGTAAGGGATTCTCTTAAAGAGTGGCTTGAGGACGAAGGTTTTTCCGTTGATATGGCAGAATCAGGCAAAGATGCATTGCAAAAGCTCTCAAGCCAAAGCTATCACCTGATGCTGCTTGACATTAAAATGCCGGAGATGGACGGTGTTACAGTTCTTATGAAGTCAAAGGCACAATTTGCCGATCTTCCGGTGCTTATGATGACCGCGTATGCGACAGTTGAAACCGCAGTCGGAGCCATGAAAACAGGAGCAATGGACTATCTGCTAAAACCGTTTGACACTGAGTCGGTAATTCCCAAGATTGAAGCTATTTACAGGCAATTCGAAACATCTCAGGCAATTAACATTAACGTTGATGCCGTAATACTCTCCTGTGGAACAGACTTTTATGATCCTGCTGAAGGGAAAAACAGCTATGGTTATAAGATTTTTCCGGGTGTGTTGACAGGCCTTGAATTTGAAAGAATTATCAGTGGTACAGGGCCATCCAACGGCAGATTTTTACGTCCCCATGACAATAAGCCTGTAAAAAAGATAGCCTGGTTTCAGTGCGTGGGTTCAAGAGATCTGCAGGCCAACGCAGACTTTTGCTCTTCTGTCTGCTGCATGTATGCTGTCAAAGAGGCTCTTTTAGCCAAAAGAGCGACAGATGGAGAGGTTGATACGACTATCTTTTATATGGACATGCGAACTTTTAGAAAAGAGTTTCAAAGATACAGAGACAAGGCTGAAAAAGAGCATGGGGTAAAATTTGAGAACGCGAGGATTCATTCTGTGATAACAAATCAAGATTGTTCAGCAGACAACCTGGATTCTTCAAATCTGACTGTCAGGTATATTGACCCAGGCGGCACAATTCATCAAGAGGCTTTTGATATGATTGTTCTGCCGGTTGGACAGAGACCTTCAAAAGGAATTAAAGAGTTGTCAGATATTGCAGGCATATCTTTAAATGATTATGGATTTCTAGAAACAGTGCCCTTTTTTGGTACAAAAACATCAAGGCCAGGTATTCTGGCAGGTGGCTCTTCAACAGGTCTCAAAGATATCAGTGACTCGATTATTCAGGCCTCTGCAGCCGCAATGTGTGCCTCAACCGTAATTCAAAAAGCAGGTAAAGTAACTGTACCCGAACCCGAACAGAAAACTGTATCACCCGAGCTTTTGAGAGATGCTTCACGTATAATGATAGCTATCTGTACCTGTGGAAAAACTATCTCACATTACATTGATGAAACAGAAGAAGATATTGATGAAGCAACAGATAATAATACCACCTTTTCCAGAAATCTTTTGAAAGGTCCTGACATATCAAATGTAATTTTTATTGACCGCTTATGCACATCTAAAGGGTGGGCAGAGCTGGTTGGACAGATTAAAAGAAATAAACTGAACCGACTTGTAGTCGGTGCATGTATGCCATATCTGTACAGCCGTAAATTCCATGAATCAGAAGCAGAGACAGGATTGAACAGCTCTCTTGTGGGGATCGCTGATATCCTGACACCAGTTTTTCAGAATAGTCGTCGGAGTGTTTATCAAAACAGTGACAGTGTTCTGAAAAATCAGAACAGGAATGATTTTGATAAAAAGGGAGAAAAGATTGCTGTCAGTCTGTCAGAAAATTTTTTTATGGATCAGGAAAAAGATAAAAGAGCGATCCGAAACGCTATTGAAACAAATCTGAAAATGGAAATTTCAAGGATACGCTTTGCAGATCCAGCAATGTTGTTTTCGGTTCCAGTGACAAGAAGTGCATTGGTTATTGGAGGCGGGATTTCTGGAATGACAGCAGCTCTTGCAATTGGAGAGAGTGGATTTCATGTGGATTTAATTGAAAAGAGAGAGCATCTTGGTGGAAATATCAGGCGGTTTACCAGAACTATAGAGGGTTATCAGGTTAAGGAGCTTCTTGATAAAATTCTTGAGAAGATTGAAAAGCATCCTCTGATTCAGATTCATACTCAAGCTCGGGTAATAGCATCAGTCGGAGAGGTGGGACATTTTATAACTACTGTTGAAAACATGGAAAAAACAGTTCAAACGTTTGAACATGGAGTGGTGATTCTGGCAACCGGCGGAAGAGAAGCAGATATAACATCGTACGGGTATGGATCAAGCAGAGCAATTATGACACAGCTTGAATTTGAAGAGTTCATAGCTGAAAGGTCGGCCAATATATCTGACAACAATTGGAATTCAGGATCTCTCTCTGACTCGGCAAATATCTCTGACAGAGCTATGAATAATGAAGAAAACCAGGCAAACACTCCTGATAACCGGCACGGCCGGAGCGAGGTATTGCTCTTTGCCACAACTAAGAATGAAAGTCCCATGATTACTGCTATTTCAAAAGACTTTCAGATAAATGCTGATAGATCAGTAGATTTTGAATCCCTATCATCTGTAGTGATGATTCAATGTGCCGGAACCCGTGAAGAGCCAAGAAATTATTGCAGTCGTGTATGCTGCACAACTTCTCTCAGGCACGCACTTTTTTTGAAAAAACTGAATCCGGAGATTAATATCTATATACTCTACAGGGACATGATGAGCTACGGATTCAGCGAAAGCTACTATACTGAGGCAAGAAAAGCGGGAATCATTTTTATACGGTACACTGAAGATAACAAACCTAAAGTTAATTTTCAGAGAGATTTAATGATCAATAGCAATCAGGCAGATTCTCAAGGTAACTTCCAGATCAAAAATAACCATAAGGTGGATTCTCAGGGTAACGTCCAAATCAACAATAACCATAAGGTTGATTCTCAGGGTAACTTTCAAGTCAAACATGATAAGTTTAAGGTTGATGCTAAAAGTAATATTTCAGAAGCAAAGGTTTCTGTCAGATGCTTTGAGCCTATTATCGGGCAGACCATTGAGATAGAAGCAGATATTATTGTTCTTGCTGCAGGTGTGGTTCCCAATTTCCCCTCCTGTATTGCTGATTCCTTTGGCGTTTTACCTGATGAGGATGGTTTTTTTCAGGAAGCTGACTCCAAATGGCGTCCTGTAGAGTCTCTCAAAGAGGGGGTGTTTGCCTGTGGACTTGTCCATTCGCCAAGAAATATCACGGAATCAATCGCAACTGCTCAGGCAGCAGCCAAAAGAGCTATCCGTCTATTGTCCCATACATCTCTGGCTTCCGGCAAGATTACAGCAAAGGTTCGCCATAGCATATGCAGTCTGTGCGGACTGTGTATTGAGACCTGTCCTTACAGAGCACGGAGTTTTGATCAAGATCATGCAAAGGTTCTGGTGAACGCGGTTATGTGCCAGGGGTGTGGAGCTTGTGCCACTATCTGCCCGAACAAGGCATCTTTGGTTGAGGGATTTGCAAGCCAGCAGGTGTTTGAGATGATAGATGCCTGTTTTATCTCGTAATCGTATATGATCCTGTTTTGAGCATCCCGAACTATGAAAATAAACTGACATGGCCGGATTTTGGCCACCCCCAATAATGAAAATGAGACCGTGCATTTTCATAGTAAAATAAACTTTCATGACCGGATTTCTCTCGCCTCCGATTATGAAAATAAGATTGCATTTTCATGGTAAAGAGCCATTCTACAAGAGCCATTTTAATGGTAATGCCGAATGTGAGAATGTCGCCTTCCAAAAGGCAAGAGGGAGAGGGAGGAGGAAGCTATGAGCCGGTTGTCAAAGTATAGAAATCATGATCTGCAGAGAAACGCTGCTCTGTTTTCTATTCAGGAGATGCTGCACGCCTGTATCCAGTGTGGAACCTGCACAGGGTCATGTCCCAATGCCTTTGCAATGGACCGAACTCCCAGGCATTTGTGGCGGATGGTACTGATGGGATATAGAAGTGAAATTTTTAAAACCCGTACATTTGAGTTGTGTTCAAGCTGTTATACCTGCACTCTGCGTTGTCCCCGTGGGCTTCCATTGACAGAGGCTATGGCAAGACTCAAGCAGATCGCTGCTCAGGAGAGCCAACATCAGGAGAGTAATTATCAATATCGTAAAAGTACGCTTTTTTACAAAAAATTTATAGAGAGTGTCCGCCGTCACGGGAGGGTAAGAGAGGTTGAGTTTATGACTCTCTATTTCGTATCCATGAAAAATCCCTTTATCCCGCTCAGGTTTGGACCACTTGGAATAAAACTTATGCGAAAAGGGAAAATTACATTTCAGATGCCTTACAAAGGAGAACATCCTTTAGAATCGATTTTCAGAAAAGTAGAAGAGATAGAAAATAGTCAAGTTTAGGTAGCTCTCCTCAAGATTCAAACTAATAAACAATAGGGAGGTGATAGTGTGAAAAAGCTAATTATTGGCATACTGTTTATTCTTCTAACCTCGGGTGTGTTATTTGCTGAGGGAGGACAGAACCATGGAACTACAGGATCTGGAACAACATCAACAGGCTCTGATTCCCAAGGCAGTGGCTCTCAGCAACGTTCAGGTAGATAATAACGGCTGAGATTTTTGGCAGTAAAGCATGATACAGTTATAAATTGGGATTCCTGTGTCATGCTTCAATATAGTATTTTCGTGGTAAAGGAGAAAAACCTATGAAATATTTATATTATCCTGGATGTTCTCTTGAAGGAACTGCCATGGAATACGAAATTTCTACAAGGGCTGTGATGAAGGCATTGGGATGCGAACTTGAGGAGATAGAAGATTGGACATGTTGCGGAGCTAGTGCGGCGGAATCGGTAAGCCATCTGTTGTCACTTGCACTTCCTGCCCGCAATCTTGCTCTTGCCGAAAAAAAGGATAACTGTAGCGATATTCTTGTGCCTTGCAGTGCCTGTTATCTTAACTTGAAAAAAGTGGAGGAGAAGACAAAAAAGGATGTTGAGCTGCGTGATAAACTGAACATGATTCTGAGTGAAAGCGGTCTTAAACTGACTGGAAAGGTGAGGGTTCGCCATTTACTTGATGTTTTGTCTGTTGATGTGGGGGCACAGTTAATTGCCAATGCAGTTTTAAAAAAAGGCTTTGTGCAGGATGGCAACTCTGTTAATGTACGTTGTACTAATGTTAACGGGGGCAACGAGTCTAAAAGTTTTAATGCCAATGCTTCCAATGAGCATAGTGTCAAAGAGTCGAATCACGTTAAAAAGTGTTTTGATGGATTTACGTTTGCCCCATATTACGGCTGCCAGTGTTTAAGGCCTTACTCTGTATTCGATGATCCTGAGCTTCCTTGTTCAATGGAGCCTTTAATCAAGGCAACTGGTGCGAAAATTCATTCATGGTCAATGGGGGCGAAATGTTGTGGTGCCTCTCATATAAATACTGACCCTGATGTAAGCCTGAATCTTGTCAAAGCCATACTTATGAATGCCAAAGGGGCAGATGCGATTATCACGGTATGCCCCATGTGCCATATGAATCTTGAAGCCTATCAGGAAAAAATCTCTTCGATGTGCCACGAGGAGTTAAAGATTCCGGTTCTATATCTGCCACAGTTAATCGGGCTTGCAATGGGTATGTCAAACAAGGATGTCAGGCTTGATCTGAACCTCTCGGTTCCTTTAAATTTTTAGGCATCAAATGAAGGCTGCCGAGAATCAGAAAACATTGTTGGTTCTGGCTTGTCCAGGTCAGGATGATAAAATCTGATGCTGAAATATTTCCGACACAGTCTTGTATCAAAACTTATTGTGCTGGTGGGTCTGACACTGCTCATATCCATCTCTATGTGGGCATATTTCAACATTCAGTCCCAGAAAACTAAAATCATGGGGAACATAATTGCCGGAACAAACCGGTTGAGTGCCACCATCAAACTTGGCACTCATTATGCTATGATGCTCAATTCCCGTGATGACATAGATCAGATCATCAACAATATCGCAAAACTCAAGGAGATTGAAAATATAAGGATTTATAACAAATCAGGGCAGATCAAATTCTCCAACCGTATCTCTGAAAAGGATGAAATTACCAATATAAAAGCAGAGGCATGTGATATTTGCCACCACTCCGAGCCTCCACTGACAACACTTGAGCTTTCGGAACGTACAAGAATATTCAGTTCTCCACAAGGTTACAGGATGCTCGGGATTATTGAGCCTATCTGCAATGAACCAGGATGCTCCACTGACTCCTGTCATGTCCATCCTGAAGGGAAGAATATTTTGGGGGCTCTGGATGTTGTTGTCTCCTTAGAAGATACGGATAAAGATATTTTTGCAATTGAAAAAGAGATGATTACTCTCGCACTCTGTGTCTTTTTCATAACCTCTGCCATTATTTTTATTTTTGTTATGAAATTCGTCAATGGCCCCATTCAGAAACTTATTGAAGGAACACGCAGGATTGCCGGCGGAGACTGTTCCAGCAAAGTGAAGATATATCAAAATGACGAAATGGGGCAACTTGCTGACGCTGTCAACCAGATGGGGCAAAAAATTGGTGAAAAACAGGATGAACTCAATGCTCAAAGAGATGAATACCAAAGACTTTTTGAGCTTGTTCCATGCCTTATTACGGTTCAGGACAGAAATTTCAAGTTGCTCAAATACAATCGGGATTTTGCTGTAAGTTTCAATCCTGAACCTGGAGATTTCTGCTTTCATGCCTATAAAGGCCGGAAAACCAAATGTGAAGTCTGCCCTGTTGAAAAGACATTTGCAGATGGAAAATCTCATTACAGTGAAGAGGTTGGATTAAACAAGGAGGGAGATGTCAGACACTGGATTGTCACCACATCACCCATCAAAAATCCTGAAGGAGAGATTGTGGCTGCAATGGAACTCTGTCTTGATATTACAGCCAGAAAACTTCTGGAGGAGAGACTTGAAAAATCAGAGAAAAAATATCATGCTATTTTTAATAATATTCCTAATCCGGTATTTGTGCTTGATATAAAAACACTAAATATCCTGAATTGCAATGAAAGTGTTACATCTATCTATGGCTATGATAAGAGTAGAATTATCAACACACCATTTTTGGATCTCTTTCCAGAACCTGACAGGCCGTCCCTTGCAGAAGAGATAAGAAGATCATCTTGTATCAATCAGACAAGGCAGATCCGAAGCGATGAGAGCCCTATCTATGTCAATATCCGGATCTCCCCTTCTGAATATGGAGATCAGAAGGTATATTTGATAACAACAAGCGATATTACCAAAAGGCTTGAAACTGAACAGCAGCTTATTCAGGCAGGGAAAATGGCAACTTTGGGTGAGATGGCATCAGGCATTGCTCATGAACTTAATCAGCCGCTCTCAGTGATCAAAACCGCAAGCAGCTTTATACTTAAAAAATTAAACAGGAATGAAAAAATTGATGCCCAGATATTGTCAACAATGCTCACAAAGGCAGACAGCAATGTGGACAGGGCAAGTAAAATCATTAACCATATGAGACAGTTTGCCAGAAAATCAGATATGGAACTTGAAAAGGTTCAGGTAAATGATATCCTTAAAAATGCCTTTGAGATATTCAGTCAGCAGTTGAAATTGAGAGAGATAGAAGTTGTATGGGATCTTCAAGAGAATCTGCCATTTATAAAAGCTGACCCAAGTCGCCTGGAGCAGGTCTTTATCAATCTTTTGCTCAATGCAAGAGATGCTATTGAAGCACTGAATCAGCAATCTCAAGTGCTACGCCAGTCGCTCTCCCATGTAAATACTGTCAGTTCCACTGTTTCAAAAGATAAAAAGATTCTGTTGACAACCTATTTTAACCAGAAGAGTGTAAATATAGAAGTTCGTGATACCGGAGCTGGTATTCCCAAGCATCTTTTAAACAAGATATTCGAGCCTTTTTTTACAACAAAAGATGTTGGAAAAGGTACTGGACTTGGTTTATCTATCAGTTACGGAATAATACGTGAGTGCGGCGGGGATATCAGGGCAAAGTCCGAACCAGGTGGCGGAGCCTGTTTTATTATTGAATTACCGGTAGCATAAGTACCCGAATATATTTAATCAGGTATTTTAAAATCTTATTATTGAAATATATCAATAAGTTAGAACACTAAAAAATATGATTATTTTTGTCTATCTACTTAATATTCCAGAAAAAGACCATGCCCTGATGGGCACAACGAAAGTAGAATAACTCCCACATCGTATCAGGAGACCTTAAAAAATGGGAAAAACTATTTTATTGGCTGATGATGAAGAGGATATCAGGGATGTGGTCAGTATTACGCTATCTGATTTAGGTTATGATGTGGTTACGGCAGAGAATGGTCAGACAGCATTTGATATGTTTTGTGATATAAACCCACAGATTGTGCTTACAGATATAAAGATGCCGATTATGGACGGAATTACTCTTCTACAAAAAATTAAACGACACAATTTTGACACAGAAGTGATTATGATCACAGGGCACGGAGATATGGAGCTTGCGATAAGAAGTCTTAAGTGCGAGGCAACCGATTTTATAACCAAGCCAATTAATGTGGATGCACTTGAAGTTGCACTGAAAAGAGCATCTGACAAAATCCTGATGCGTGAAAAACTAAAGGAATATACTCAAAATCTTGAACAGATCATCAAAGAGAAGAGCGAGCTTCAGGATCATCTATCAGTATTGGGATTGATGATCGGTTCCATATCCCACAGTATCAAAGGGCTATTGACAGGTCTTGACAGCGGTCTTTATCTTCTTGATTCCGGGTTTAAAAAAGAGAACTCACAAAGGGTTGCAGAAGGGTGGGATATTGTTAAGCGGATGGTTGAGAGGATCCGAAAAATGATTCTTGATATCCTTTATTATGCCAAAGAGAGGGATATGGATCTTGAAAGAGTAAATATTGCAGATTTTGCACAGGAGACTGCAATGGTTGTGGAGTCAAAGGCTCTGTCTGAGCAGATTGAATTTGTCAAAAATTTTGATGCACGATGCTCCTATATGAAATTGGAGATAGATCCTCCTGCCCTTCAGTCGGCATTGATAAATATTCTTGAAAATGCAGTTGATGCATGCATTCGGGATACTTCTAAAAAGTCGCACCAGATTATTTTCAGTGTAAGAGAAGAGCTTGCAGCAGAATATCAAGACCAGAAAAAAGAAGAGTGTACAGCAGAAGAGCAAGACGAGGAGAATAAAGAGATTATATCTCCTGCAGAACTTACTCTTAATCCAGTACAATCAAGTGGTAAAATGAAGTTTTGCAGGCAGTCTATTATATTCGAGGTTTCAGACAACGGTACTGGTATGGATTCAGAGACAGTAAGCAAGATTTTTACCCTGTTTTTCTCCTCAAAAGGAAAAAATGGTACAGGTTTCGGCCTCTTTATAGCTGACAGGATTATCCGCCAGCACAACGGAAAAATTGAGGTTAGGTCAACGCCTGGATATGGCACAAGGTTCAGGATTAGACTTCCCCTTGTGTGAAAAATACAAATGAAAGGTTATCTATGTCGTTTGAATGGACAATTCTCCTTGTAGATGATGAACAAGATATAAGAGATGTTATATCACTTACCCTTCAAGATGCAGGATATAAGGTGATAGATGCTCCTGATGGCGAAACAGGGCTTAAGCTGTGCGAGACAGAAAGACCTCAGATTGTTATTACAGATATCAGGATGCCTGGCATCAGCGGTCTTGAGCTTCTGGAGATTATAAAACAGAAATTTCCAGAGATTGAGGTTGTTGTTATAACAGCATTTGGAGAGATTGAGTTTGCCATTCGTGCCCTTCAGCTTGATGCATCTGATTTTGTTACAAAACCCATAAATGATAAAGCTCTTCATATTGCACTTAACCGTGCTGCCCAGCGTTATACTTCGCGAAAACAGGTGAAGGATTACACTCAACTTCTGGAAAAAGAGAAGGCTGCTACTACTCAGGAGCTTCTTGCGACTATCTCTTTTAAGACCAACCTGATTGAGAGCTCCATGGATGGAATTTTAGGATGCGATGAAACGGATTTGGTTGTTATTTTTAATAAAAGCATGGAGCAGATGGTTGGATTCTCAAAAGGTGAAGTGGTCAATAAAATGACTCTGGGACAGTTTTTTCAGCCAGGAGAAGCAGCTCGCCTCAAATCAGAGCTTGAAGGTGAAAAATATGGTGGAAAGCATCGCCTCTCGTTCTTTGAGACCACTTTGCTTGGATGCTCAGGAAGAATGATTCCGGTTCAGGTGTCTGCTATTATGCTTTTTGAGCAAAACAGGTCAGAAATGAGCATAAAAAAAGATTTCAACAAGAAGAATGGAGTTGTCTGTTTTTTCAGAGATCTCAGAGAGATCAGAAAACTTGAACGGGAAAAAGATGATCAGGCCCAGATTCTTCATCAGGATAAAATGATGGCACTTGGCAAACTTGCAGCAAGCATGGTTCATGAGATCAACAATCCCCTTACAGGAATACTCAATTACAGCAGACTTATGATGCGTATTTTAAGCCGTGGAGCATTGACGCAAGAGCATCAGCAGAAATTTGAGCGGTATCTGGAGCTAGTTGAAAGTGAAACAAACCGCTGCTCTGAAATAGTCTCAAGCCTTCTGACCTTTTCTCGCAAATCGCCACCCTCTTTTGGAGAGGTGAGGAGTGATGAACTGCTTCACAGATGCATCATTCTAAGTCAGCACAAACTGGAGTTGAACAACATAAAGCTTGTCAGCCGCATAAGTCCGGATATACCTCCCATAAACGGGGATTTCAACCAGTTGCAGCAGTCTCTTATCAACCTGATCTTCAATGCGGTTGACGCAATGCCAGATGGAGGAACTTTAGAACTTTATGCAGGTTATGACTTGCGGGATAAAACAGTTACTATTTCGGTAAGAGATACAGGAATCGGAATTTCAAAGGAAAACATCTCCAGAATATTTGAGCCTTTTTTTACAACTAAAAGCAAAGAGTACGGAGTGGGGCTTGGGCTTTCCACAGTTTATGGTATTATTGAGAGGCATAATGGTAAAGTGTGTGTGGAGAGCCGTGTTGGAGAGGGAAGTGTTTTCAGGTTGATTTTTAATTGTATCTAACACTTGATGTCACTGTAAAAAGTCAGCATGTGAAATTTTTTACCACATTTTGTAGTGGTTTTTATTTGGCTAAACCGCCATATGATGTGATTAAAAATAGGAGATCGGACTTTTTACGAGACCATCAAGACGTGATTGGAAAAAGTGTATGTCTCGTAATCAATACATTCTTTGCGAACAGCTTCTTCAACTACTGGATCAATTGAATATAGGTGCATTCACGATTGATCCGAACCGTAGAATTACGGCATTCAACCGTAATTTGCAATCGTTGCTCGGGGTTGAGGATGTTGAAGTGATTGGTAAAGAGTGCCGTGAGATATTTACGGGGGTTCCCTGTCATGGTAACTGTCCGTTTAAAGGGACAGACAGCCCTAACACAAAATATCTGGATATTGAAATTACCGACAGGCAAAATTCCAGACATCTTATTACTCGTATTGCAACACCTGTTTATAATGAAGAGCATAAAGTAATCGGATGTCTTACAGTGTTTCAGGACCATTCGCACTTTGCAAATCTCATCAGCAGAATTCATTATGAAGAACGAAGCATGAAAATTGTACTTGACACACTGGATATGGGTATTTTTACTGTGAATCGGGGTGGCTATATAACTTTTTTCAATACAGCTGCAGAAAAAATATCCGGATACAGTCGTCATCAGATGCTTGGCAGGCTATGCTCTGCTGTTTTTGGTCAAAGCGGAGCACAAGATTCTGAACTTCTGAAAAAATCAATGAATGACGGTAAGGTAAGGACAAACCCAGACGCAAGCATGATTACTAACCAGGGGGCTGCAATTCCGATTCGGGCGGAATACATACCTCTTCAAGGCGAGACAGGCAAAATTACAGGTGGACTTGTCACGATTCATGATCTGACACTCGCACGTCAATTTGATCAAGATGTAACCCGACGATATTCGTTTCATAATATGCTGGGAAAAGATCCCGTGATGCAGAAGATATTTGACAGAGTTAGTGCAGTCGCAAAGACAGATGTAACAGTTCTAATTGAGGGTGAGACCGGAACAGGCAAGGATTTGCTGGCAAAAGCGATCCATTCTGCTGGTACACGGACAGAAAAACCCTTTGTCAAAGTAAACTGTGCAGCACTTCCGGATAATCTGTTGGAATCTGAACTGTTCGGCTATGCAAGAGGTGCGTTTACCGGTGCATTTCAGGATAAGCCAGGCAGATTTCAGGAGGCAGACAGAGGAACTATTTTTCTGGATGAGATAGGAGAGATCCCTTTATCGCTTCAGGCAAAACTGCTTCGGGTTATTGAGGCAAAAGAATTTTATCCTCTGGGCAGCCGACACTCGGTAAAGGTTGATGTACGTATTATTTCAGCAACCAACCGGGACCTTGGAAAACTTGCTGCAAAAGGGTTATTTCGTCGGGATCTTTTTTATCGTCTCAATGTTATTCGTATTGAGCTGCCAGCACTTAAGGATCGTCATTCAGATATTCCTCTTTTGATCAGCGATATTTTGAACAGGCTCAGCTCTTTCAGATCAATAGATCCCCCTGAAATTTCCATGCAAACTATGGAAATACTTATAAATCACCATTACCCAGGAAATATAAGGGAGCTTGAAAATATTTTGGAACACGCTCTTATTGTTACTCAGTCCAATATCATTAACATTGGTGATCTTCCTGAATACTTGCACCATCCGGCACCCATGAATCCTGCTCCATTGTCAGAAGTGTTTGAAAAGGATGAGGATTTTCACGAAAGGGAGAAACTTCTTCAGATGCTTCGTATTAATAACTGGCACAGAGGGAACACTGCTGTTGCTTTGGGAATAGAACGTACTACACTTTGGCGTAAAATGAAGAAATATGATCTGACAGCTCCTGTCTCTCCCCATTGAGTTTATAATCAAATCTTCCAAGGCTATTTTCTGACACAACTAATTATGAAACTGTAAGGGCAAACACATTGGTTTTGTAATGGTTTGACAATACAGTTTCATACAAAAAATATTCTAATTCTACTTTGGTAGGTTACCTAAAGAGAGCTATGATTAAACAACTTATGAGTAAACAATATAGTTTGCAAGATCATGCTTCTTTCTTATCCCGATCTTTTGGGAGCACCAGATTCATAACCACGCCAAGAATGCCTGCAAGGCCTATTCCCTGAAGTGTAAAATCTCCTGCTGAAAAGCTCATTCCACCAATACCAAAGACTAAGATCAGAGCGACAATGGTAAGGTTTCTTGGTTTGGTAAGATCTTCGCCTGACTTTACAAGTGTGTTAAGGCCAATGACCATGATGGCACCAAACAGCAGCAGCATGATGCCACCCATTACAGGAGTTGGAATAGTCTGGAGAAATGCCCCAAGTTTCCCTACAAACGCAAGCAGGATAGCAGCAATTGCAGCCCATGTCATGATGGCCGGATTAAAGACGCGGGTAAGTGCGACCGCTCCTGTTACTTCTGAATATGTGGTGTTGGGTGGCCCACCTAAAAATGATGCAAAAGAGGTTGCTATTCCGTCTCCTAAAAGGGTGTTTTGAAGTCCTGGCTCTTTTACATAATCCTTGCCTGTGACACCACCTATGGCAAGAACGTCACCAACATGCTCAATGGCAGGGGCAATTGCAATGGGCAGAATATAAAAGATCGCCTGTGCATTCCACTCCGGCAGAACAAAATTGGGCACTGTAAACCACGAAGCCTTTGCAATAGTTGAAAAATCAACAATGCCAAAGATAAGGGAGAGAATATATCCTGTCACAATGCCGCACAAAATAGGGATCAGTTTTATGACTCCTTTGCCCAGAATGGATGCAAGAACTGTGGCTGCAAGAGCTGCAAGAGAGATAATCAAGGCTGTTTTTTGCGGAAACAGAACCATAGCACCATCTCCTGTTTTGCCCATGGCCATATGAACCGCAACCGGAGAAAGGATAAGCCCGATCACCATGATTACAGGCCCTGTAACCACAGGTGGCAGAACTTTTTTGATTATATCGCTGCCCTGCCATCTGATAAGAATGCTTAGCAGTATATAGACAATACCGGCAGAACAGAGTCCGCACATTGTTGCAGGGATACCCCAAGTTTTTACTCCGTACATTATGGGAGGCAGAAATGCAAAAGAGGATGCAAGAAAGATGGGTACCTTGCCTTTTGTGATAACCTGAAAGATCAGGGTTCCGGCTCCTGCTGTAAATAGAGCTACATTTGGGTCAAGTCCGGTAAGAAGCGGGACAAGAACCAGTGCACCAAATGCCACAAAAAGCATCTGTGCACCGATAAGTGAGTCCCTTACTCTAAAATTATATTCTGTTGATGAATGACTTGTATCTGATTTTATTGACATATCTGGCATCTGTTTTTATCCTGTGTTGATTGTTCGTATATAGTTATTCTGCTCGTGAGTCGCAAGTTCTCATTTTAAATACAATATATGTTATTTAAAGTTCCCATTAAACACAGTATGTTGTAGCAACTTTGAGAAGTTATGACTGATGAGCTATTCTATTTGGTACCAAAAATTTTATCTCCGGCATCACCCAGGCCTGGGAGTATATATCCTATGTCGTTAAGACGCTCATCAATTGCTGCTACATAAATATCCACATCAGGGTGTTTTTGGGTAACTCTGGCAATGCCTTCAGGAGCTGCAACAAGAAAAAGACCTTTTATATCTTTGCAGCCTGCCTCTTTTAGAAGATCAATAGTAGCAATCAGAGTACCGCCGGTTGCAAGCATTGGATCCAAGATCAGAGCTGTTCTTTCATCCATGGCATTTGCGGTTTTTACATAGTATTTTACAGGCTCAAGAGTCTCTTCGTTCCTGTAAAATCCAACAACACTAACCTTGGCAGATGGGATAAGGTCAATAACTCCATCCATCATTCCAAGTCCGGCTCTCAGAATAGGTACAATAGTAATCTTTTTGCCCTTTATCCGTTCTACTTCCACGCTGCCTGCCCACCCTTCAATAGTCTGTTTTTCGGTCTCCATATTGTGTGTGGCCTCGTAGGTCAGAAGGCGGGCAACTTCAGATGCCAGATCCCTGAAGTCTTTTGTGGAAATATCCTTTTCTCTCATCAACCCAAGTTTATGTCTTATAAGTGGGTGGTCTTCAACATATACTGCCATGATTCTCTCCTTTTTGTTAATGGTTTAACTATTGTTATATGGGATCTAACTTATAGTGTTTATTAAGTATTCTAACCATGAAAATGCATTGCGATTTTCATGGTTAGGGTTGGTCATACAATGGCCATCAAGGCGTGTAATATTTGACATTGTTAAACGTTTTTTGTCTTACATGACAAATAAAACCTAGTAGTTTAAAATTTTGCTCAACATATGAAATATCTCTTCTTGTAGTCAAGAAAAATAAGGTGGCTATTGATCTTTTTCCACATTTGTGGTCAAAGCATGATCCATGAAAGAAGATAAACTAATTGAGGTTGCTGTTGCCCTTCCGGTTAACCATACATTCACATATAAAGTGCCGGAACATCTTGGAAATTATGCTTTGACAGGCATGAGAGCACTTGTGCCGTTCGGCAGACGCAGGATCACCGGTTATATTCTTGGTAAAACATATAATAGCAGCAGATATCAGCCAAAGCTGATTCTTGATCTTCTGGATGAAATGCCTCTGTTTCCTTATTCCATGATTCAGTTTTTTCAGTGGATTTCCCGTTACTATATCCACCCCATAGGAGAGGTGATCCGTACAGCTTTGCCTATGGGTCTTGACAGTCATGATGTCTCTTTTGTGAGTGTCACTGAAAAAGGGGTAATGCATTTCAATCAAAGCATTTTAACACCTTCCGAATTCCAACTGATTGAGACTCTTAAAGCTGCTGGGGCTCTTCCGCTCAAGAGACTTGTGCAAATCAAAAGTGGTGCAAGTCATGCACAGATCAAAAGCAGTAACAGTGGTGTAGACCATACACAAAACAAAAACAGCAACAGTGGTGCAAACCATACGCAGATAAAATATGGAAACATCAACGTAAGCCATGCCCTGATCAGAAAAATGTGCAAAGATGAACTTATTGAAATCACCTCTGAACTTAAAAAAGATCAGACCAGAATAAAGATGGAAAAGTTTATCTCGCTTGCAGGAGAGTCCAAAGTTGAAAAACCAGACTTAAAAGTTGAAAAGCCAGACTTAAAGGATGAGAAGATTATCGGACTCGGCAATTCTGATTTGCCTGTTCTGTCAAAAAAAAGGCAGCAAATTCTTGATATCGTCCGTCAAAAACAGGAAATCTCCCTTACTGCCCTGAAGAAGGCGGTTCCGACAGCTCCAAGACTCACCACCTTGATGGCAGAATCAGGGTATCTGAAGATTACTGAAAAGGCGGTCTTTAGAGATCCTTTTGGAGATAGTGTTGACCCTGATACTCCTCCGGAACTCAACGATGAGCAGAAAAAAGTTGTAAATAGGGTTAAAGAGCGGATAGATATGGGCTTTCAGCGTTATCTTCTCTCTGGAGTTACCGGAAGCGGCAAGACAGAAGTCTATATGCGTCTTGTCACAGAAGCGGTCAAAAGAGAAAAGGGTGCAATTATTTTAGTGCCTG
The DNA here is from genome assembly GCA_015231705.1 of Desulfamplus sp. Lineage (GTDB taxonomy): Bacteria > Desulfobacterota > Desulfobacteria > Desulfobacterales > Desulfobacteraceae > Desulfamplus. The sequence goes on from JADGBC010000004.1 coordinate 28,951, forward strand.
AAATATCTCTTATATCCCAGACAGAAAGACGATTTAGAGCAAGGTTTGGTAATAAAATTGCTGTAATTCACAGTGGCCTTTCCAAAGGAGAGCTTCTTGACCAGTGGCATAGCATTGCAAAAGGGGAGCTTTCGATTGTGATAGGTGCAAGATCTGCTATATTTGCACCGGTTTCAAATCCTGGGATAATCATTGTGGATGAGGAGCATGACACCTCATATAAACAGGAGGCAGGACTTAGATACAATGCAAGGGATCTTGCAGTAGTAAGAGCCCAGCAGCATAACTGCACAGTGATTCTTGGTTCCGCAACTCCCTCCATACAATCCTATTACAATGCATGTCAGGGGAAATTTGAGGAGCTGGTTCTGAAAAAAAGGGTCAACAGGCATCCTTTGCCTGAGATTACCCTGGTTGATCTTAAAAAATACAGGGATTACAGAGGAACACAAAAACTAATTACCCCCGAGTTGTCAAAGGCAATAGAGTCCTGCCTGAGAAAAGGGGAACAGGTTTTGATTTTCTTGAATCGCCGCGGATTTGCAACCTTTCCGGTATGTGAATCGTGCGGAGAGGCGATAAAATGCAAATTTTGCGATATCACCATGACCCTGCACAGAGATAATAGTGAGTTTAGATGTCACATGTGCGGATTTACGGTAGCTTCAACTGTAAAGTCCTCCACTATCAATGCACAATCTGCCAGGTCAGATCAAAGTTCATTCTCTGCTAAATTTGGAGCAAATCAGCTCTATGGCATGAAAGTGTCGTCTGACATCAAGTGCTCAAAGTGCGGGGCAAAAAAAATAAAGCCTTTGGGTTTTGGCACGGAACGGATTGAGATCCTTCTCAAATCCATGTTTCCGGATGCCAGAATTATAAGGCTTGATCAGGATACTGGAAGCAAAAAAGGAGCTACAGTACAGATTCTTAAAAAGGTTAAAAACAGGACTGTTGATATTATTGTAGGCACCCAGATGCTTGCCAAGGGGCATGATTTTCCGGCCATTACCCTTGTCGGTGTGATATGTGCTGATCTGTCGCTTAATTTTCCTGATTTTAGAGCAGGAGAGAGAACATTTCAGCTTCTTGCCCAGGTTGCAGGTCGTGCCGGCAGAGGCGATAAACCAGGAAAGGTTATCATGCAGACCTACAATCCGGAACATTTCAGCATTGAGGCCTCAAAAAATCAGGATTTTGTTCAGTTTTACAGCAGCGAAATTCCCTTTAGAAAAGCTTTGTCATATCCTCCTTTTTCAAGGATTATTCAGCTTAAAATCTCAGGGCATGATATGGAGAAGGTTAAAATTCATTCTCTGCTTATAGGAGAGATATGCACGGATTTTATCAATGAATACAGCATGATGGGAAAAATACAGATGCTTGGGCCAATTGAGGCTGGAATCCCAAAAATATCAATGCGTTACAGATGGCAGATGCTTTTAAAGAGTCCCTCTGCCAATCTTTTGAACAAACTTGTTCAGCATCTGATAATTGATAAGAGAGCTTTTGCACTCAGGGATATATCGGTTGGAATAGATGTTGACCCCTATTTTATGATGTGAATTATTTCTACTTTGTTAGGTTTCATTATGTGCAAAACAAAAAACGAACATGGAAAAAATATAGAGATAAAGCCTGTTTCTGATAATAAGAATAAGCTGCTGGTGATTGATAACTACGACTCTTTTACATACAACCTTGTGCAGATGTTCATCTCTTGTGATCTTGAGATTATCGTAAAACGCTCTGATAAAATTACTGTTGAGGATGCCGCAAATATTGATCCTGATTATCTGCTTGTAAGCCCGGGACCAAAAGATCCTGAACATGCTGGAATTTCAAAGGAATTGATCTTCTATTTTTATGACAAGATCCCGATTCTTGGCGTATGTCTTGGCATGCAGTGCTTAAATGAGGTGTTTGGAGGCACAACTAAAAGGGCACCAGTTCCGGTTCATGGAAAAACCGACATGATCTTTCATCAAGAAAAGGGGATATTCAAAGGTATGCCATCTCCCTTTGCTGCGGCCAGATATCACTCTTTGGTTATTGAACCTGTAAATACCTTGAGTTTGAATGAAGAGTCTGATCTGCCTTATATTTTGAATGAAGAGTCTGACCCTCCTCGTATCGTGACCACGGCCTGGAATCGTGAGGGGCTTATTATGGGCGTTGAACTTACAGGTTTTCCTGTTTATGGAGTGCAGTTTCACCCTGAGAGCTTTATGACAGAAAAAGGAGAGATTCTGATCAGAAATTTTCTTGGTCAGAGGCCAGAATATGATCGATCTTGTAAGAATCGACTCTTCTTCAAAAACAGTTGAGGCTACGATTTTTCTGCTCCACACATCCATGATCATCTAAAGATAGAAAAACTCTATTCCGCCACTGCCTCACCAGTATGGATATCAAAAAAATTATAAAAACATGGATTGCTTTAACTTCTCATTTGTATTACCAATAATGGTGTTATACATGGCTCAAAACTTTTTATGGAGGACTATGAGTAAGAGAGATAAGTTTTTCACGGAGGAGACTCCAGTCGAAGATAATGAAGAGCTTGAAGAGCGTTATTTAAAAAATAGATCTACCACAAAAAACAAAAAAAAGAGGGCTTATCCACAAGGAAAAAGGAAATATTTCAAAACTATCTTTGATCCAAACGAAACTGATGTTGAAGATAGAATATTTGAAGATGACTTTACCAGAAACAGGGAAGAATTTGAAGATAACCCTTATGAACATGAATATGAACCTGTGCAGGACGAGCATGAACTTGATCAAGACCTGACAAACCTGCCTGAAGTCCATAAAAATTTTAAAGAAGAACTTTATGCAGAAAAAGAAGAAGAAGAACTTTATGCAGAGGATGAACTTTATGGAAAAAATAGTTATGAAAAAAATAGAGTGGTTGAAAAAAAATATGCATACAACAGAGATAGTCTGAAAAATGGCTCTTCTGTCAACAGAAAAATTAATAACAACCTGAGCCAGAGGGAAAACTTTCAGATGGAGTCAAGGGGCCAAACCATCATATTTGCCGTTTCATCTGTTTTTCTCATTGGTCTTGCTATTCCAGTATTATTAATTTTTTACCTGAACTCCCCCTCTTTAGACCAGCAATTTTTCATTCTGGGTGTATCCTATTTTAAACTTCTTTTTATATTCTTCATCAGTTCTGCCATTATGGTATATACATCCCTTTTCTTTCTCCGAACTGGTCAATTTACAGTGATCTCTGTTTTTTTTCTGGCACTTTTATGCTGTTTCCCTTTTATTGCGGGACTTAGAAATGATCTGACAGTCACACAGTCAATACTTGAGCTGAAATTATTCGCCAGCTGGCCATTTTTTTTAAAGCCAGCCTATCTATTTTTTGAATTCTTGCTACCATCTGGGGTCATAATCTATCTTTTTTTGCAGATAAGAAGTATATTTGGCAGAAAACAACACTCCTACGCCTATCTTTGTATCGCACTCTACTTAAGTATTGCATCTTTTATTGGCCTTTCAATATTAACCAGGACAGGTCAACCCAATATTGTATCAATAACAACCCCACACATTGAAGCAATGGGTCTTAATATCAGTACCACAGGAATTTTTGATCTTAATTCCACCGTAAACGAGACTGATACAATCACAAACAGACCTGATATAACCATGAACAGGCCTGATATCATCATGGAGAGATCTGACATCTCCAGCAAGCCTCTAATCATCAACGACACTGCCGAAGTGTTTGACTCTGAACCTGAGGTTCAAAGTGCTTCTGCAGAAAATTCTGCTCCAGAACTTCTTGCACCCTCAGGGCAAAAACTTGAAGCAGGGAACAAGACTCCTGTTCTTCATCTTAAACCGACACTTGAAGCAACCCCTGTACAATCAGAAATTGAAGTATCGGATATTAAAGCAGACTTTACGGAAATTGAAGATCTTCGCATAAAAGCAGGCCATCTTCTTTCTCTTATCTCAAAAATAGAGAGGCTCCTGGAAGAGCAGTATAAGGGCTTGACAGAATCGGGAGTAAAGTCTGAAGTTCTACCCATCAAGTCAGCAGATGATCCAGATATAGTTGATCTGAAGTCGGCTTTAGGCAAGACAGCTAATCTGGATAGCAGCAAGGTGAACCTTGAAGATGTTGAAAGGGAGCTTCAGGATGTTTCAGCCAAACTGGATATGATCCTGAAAAAAATATCCATGGAAAAAGAGAGTGATCAGGAGGGCATAGCACGTCATTGATTCTACATACTATCCAGTCAGGAACATAGCTATCTCATTGATATCGTTTGCGAAGACCGAACCTGGATTATTTATCATCACGGGTTTCATCTTTGCAATGGCATGGCCAACGCTTGCATCTTCATGTACATGCAATATTTTGCTGCACTCAATGCCAAGATACTGCCTCATCAGATTTTCAATGGCAACGCAGGCTTTTTCATCCTTGCCTGATCGGATTCTGTTAAGAATCATGGCAGGTCTAATGCCAAGAAGAATCTGTTTAACCAGACGTGATGCACTGCTGTCAATCTTCTGAATCACCTGTACAAGGTCATCCATTCTCTTTAGATGTGGGTTCTTCTCAACATCCCTTGCCTGTTCAAGCAGATCAAGAAGTGTCTGGTTATGAAACTCTTTTAACGCCATTGTAAGGCGTCTGAAGACAAGCGTCTTTAAAAAGCTGTATGTATTTAATATTGACGGGATTTCCGGTGTGGTCACAAGAAGGCTTTTCTGAGAAATAATGACAAAATCAACAACATTATAAGAGGCTCCAGCACCAAGATCCAACAGGACAAAATCATAATCCAGCATCGCAAGATTGCGAATAAGTTTCATCTTTTTGCTGTAATGGAGATTGGCAATTCCAGGAATATTTCCTCCGCAGATAAAGCCCATGTTCTCTAATCCGGTTTCAAGAACTATCTCCTGTAGTTTACCCACCTTGTTTAGTATAAAGTCATCAAGTGTATATTTTGAACTCCTGATTCCTAAAAAGGTGTTGAGGTTTGATGCACCAAGGTCAAGGTCAATTGCCACAACCTTTTTGCCAAGTTGTGCCAAAGATATGGCAAGATTGGCAGAAATTGACGTTTTACCCACGCCCCCTTTGGGCCCTATCACCGCCACAATCTCGACAGGATTCTTATTAACAACCATTTGGTATTTCCCGACTTATCTGCATTTTTCAATCTTTGCTGCATTAATCTAATTTCAGATACTGTCTTAAATCGCTTTCAAGGTGCTCAATATCAAGGTTGTGATCCACAAGGTCAATATCTTCATCAGCAACGGAAGGTTTTTCTTCCATATTTTCAATGTTTCGGATCACAGGAGCAGTTGTTGAGTCATGATCCGAAGATTTTACGGTGGCTCTATTTTCTTGAATGCGGGAGAGAATTTCCCGAGATTTTGAGATGATAATTTCAGGGTCAAGGGGATCTGTCAAAAACAGCTTGTTCCAGAGGTTTCCATCATGAAATACATTTATTATCAATGCATCGCCAAGGATCATGACAAAGCACTCCTCAATGGAAGAGGATAGATGTTTTAAAGAATTGATCTCATTTTTAAGGCTGTTACTTGTATCAAAAATAGCTATATCTGGCTTATGTGAAGAGATGGCACTCTTCACATCCATGATGTTATCCAGAAGAAGCGTCTCAGTTTTATTCCGCCTGAGAATTTCCCTTAATATTCCACCCCTTATCCGATCCGAAGAGTAAATAATTACCTGAACAGACATTGATTACCTCGGCAGACAGCTATTTGTTTTATGTGAAAGTCTCTTTAATATAAATGTGGTTATGTGACTTTCATTCTTCGTTGTGGCCGAGAGCCAATATCCCGCTCCGGCCGTGCCGGTTTATGTGAAAGTCTCTTTTAATAGCCGTGATTATATGGCTTTCATTTTTCGTTGTGCCCATCAGGGCATAGCCGTTATTCAGGAGTCTCCTCAGTCATTGCCATTATCAGAGCACCCTTGGCAGTTGTGTTTAATGGATCTTCTGCAAGGTGTACGGATGATATCTCAACGGGGAGACGGACATTGGCCAGAGACTTTTGAAACTTATCCGTAAATCCTTCAGGCATGGCAGTGCCACCACTGAGTACAATTGGAATAGGTTTTGAAATCATGGGAATCTGGTTAGAGGCAGATAAAACCCTCTCCATACTTTTCTGGAGTTTCTGAATCAGTTCATTGTAAAAGATATGAAGTGCTGTTGTTAACCTGTCTTTTGGTTTTGCAATAAGTGAGAGCTCCTTCTCCTTGATTGCCTTTACTTTTGTGGCAGGTATTCCCACTACTGATCCTGCTGAACTGTCTATATAATCCCCGCCCATCTGAATGCTGTAGGTAAGGACGGGAAAAGAGAGATATGAGAGACATACATTGCACATTCCGCCGCCAATACTGATTCCTATACCGGTGTAGTCATGTTCGGCAAGCTCAGACAGAACAACTGCCATCCCCTCATTGATGGAGATAGGAGTAAAACCGATTCTGTTGATAAACATCTTGATGATAGATTCATGGTACGTAACAGAGCCTATTCCATCAATCGGGTCACCAGGAATACCGAAACATAATATTTCACCCAGGCGTTTTGGCTTTTGAATCAAAGAGAGAATAATGGCCTGAATAACGGTAAGACCCTCTTTCTCATCAGAACAGAGAAGCCCCTGTTTTATAGATCTTCTTGTATCCGTGTCAAACATGTTGGCAAAATTTTCTGCCGAGTATCCCACGATATAGTAAAGATCATCCTGTTCAAAGAAAAAGACATCATTCTTCACCAGGATATTTCTTGCAAATTTTGAATGGGGAATGGTAAAAAAAGCGTTCAACTCATTGGTTGTTCTGATATAGCGCCGTTCGTTCTGTGCAACGATGATATGACTTGTTCCAATATCAAGTCCCACAGGCCCGGAAGGTGCTTCTGCAGATTCGCCTTCCCCTCTCTCCCTGCTGCGGACTTCTTTCTTTAAAGTTTTTTCAGCCTGGGCCATCTTGCTGTCAATATTGAAATCCTGTTTGTCATTTTCCAGCATTGAACCACTGTCAGTTTCAGCCCTTTTAAGTGCTTCCAGACGTTCCTGGAGACTTGTTCTATCTGTTGCCATTACTTTTCGCTACCTCCATTTATGAATTAATGGCGGTAAGACCCGCCTTTTTAAAGTTCATGATCAGGGGTGACCGGGAATCCGACCATGAGCGTTTAGTATTTAAGAGCTGATTTTACTCATAGGATATTGAACAACTGCTGGAAATTGGTTGTCTGAAGAATTTTTCTAACGTTTGGGTTTGTATTAATAATATCAATCATCCCCTCATCTCCTCCGCAACGTTCTCTTAGAACAAGCAGCATTCCAAGACCTGATGAGTCAATATACTCAACCTCATTGAAATCTATAACTACCTTTGAAACAGATTCAATTTTGTCTTTATAAGAGTCGCTGAAGCTCTTATACAGGGTTATATCCAGCTTTCCCCTCACTTCAAGGGTCAAGGTTTTTCCATCATCTGACACAATTGCTCTTACATTCATATTTCTATCCCTTCACAATATCTTTTTCATTTTTAATATCAGGCTGTTCACATGGCAGCATATTTTCAACTTGATAGTATAGGAATTTCCATTTTATTGATTGTCAAATCAATATGTTGTGGAAAAGCCCGCCCAAAGGGCACTAATTCAAAACACGGATTTCAACAAAACAGAGTCAGAATTCAGACAAACCAGTCATACTCAGTATTTCCCAACAAAGTATCTCTCTGCTGCTTTCTCAATGAAAGAAAAGTCTCTGTGAAATCTATGAATACATCAAACGCTATTGTATCCACATGAAAATCATCAAAGGATTCAGGGAAATCCGTTTTTTCAGCAACCCCGTTTATTTTATATATATACTCATAAAGCACATCATCCTTGTTGCTTATATCATAGAATGAGAACCTTATCTTTCTTGCGATGTTATCAAGCAAAAGATATTTAATATCTTTTGAGAGCTTTTGCTCCTCTTTTAACGACATTATTTTAAAGGTGCTGTTTATAAGGCCAAGATCCTGCTCCATAATTTCAAGCATACTATCCAGTTGTGCCAGAGGATATTGTGACATCACATCCCTTTTTTCATAAGTGCGGATATCTCCATCCGATCCTGGGTCTCCCTGAGCACATTGTAAACCTGCTTGAGTACGGAATCACACCCTTCCAGATTAGGCAACCGCTCTATCTGATCCCTGTCAATTGATTTGATTCCGGTCTTCACAATGTCAAGCCTTTTGATAACTCTTGATTTTTCACTGTTAATGGAACCGAGCTCATTTCTAAGGTTCTTGTTAAGAGTGGTAGTTGCAATCTCCTCAGCTCTTAACTCCCTTATTCTTAAATGCAGCTCATCAATCTCCTTTATCATATCCTCTTTTCTGTTTTTTAACACCTCAATATTTTTACCACACTCTTTTTTTCTTTTTTCATATGACAAAATATGATTATTGGCAGAGGAGAGGGCTATCTCTATCCCTTCAAGTTCTCCTGACAGGATGTCAATATCCCGAAGGAGTCTGATATCCTCCTCCTCAAGAAAAAGCTTTATCTTTTTAAGCTCTTCAATCTCTTTTAGCAGGTCCCGTCTCTCTTTATAGTCATCGTAACCAGACCCGAAATCTCTGATTAACAGCTCTTCTTCCATAGCATTTTCCATGTCGGTTCTATCGCTTGTTTAAGTACCAGAACAAAATAACCATCTTCAGGCATCCTTGACTCCATCAGCTCTGTTCTGTTCAGCCGTATGATAAAAGGTCTTCTTTGCATTGAGCTTTGTTGAGGTCAGTGCAGAATGAAGTTCCCTTACAGCACTTCTTGATGCCTTCAGCTCATTCATGAGCCTGTATTTCTCATCAGTGGCATCTTTCAGATCACTTTGCAATGATTTGATCTTCTCCTGACCAACCATTATTTTACCTTTTAATATGCTGATCTCCCTCTGATGATACCTGCTGTTTTCAGTGTCTGCATTCAACCTGGCTTCCAGAAAATTGATCTCGTTCAAGAAATCACTTCTCTGCTCTTCCAGGTTGCTGGCCTTTTGCTGGTTCCTCTCTATACCCTGTTTGAGCTTGTCTATTTTTGATTTCAACTCACGGATCTCAAGTTCTGCCTTGTTTCTTTCATCAACATGGTAATCAATCTCAATCTGAAGATCCCTTTTTGAAGGAAGTTCTGCCTTTATATGGGCAAGCTCCTCCTCAAGCTCGCTGTTTCTGCTGTTCAGAGTAGATATGATCTCCTTGGAATCCTTAAGATCTCTTTCAAGGGAGGAGTTTATTGAGAGAACGCTCTTGAGCTGTGATTCCATATTTTTCATGACCTCAAACATATCATTGATGGTCTTTTCAAGGTCAATGGAATACATCCCTTTTTTCAGAAGCTCAAGCTCTTTTATTCTTGGGAATTCAACAACGGGCCGGGATCGGGCAGAGCTTTTTTTTAATACATTTTTAACCTGAACATCAATATCTGAAATACGCTCTATCACCCTGAACTGTTCTGCAATTTCAGTGTCTCTGTAACCTTCTTTTTTTCCTGTAGTAACCGTTGGCATAGCGACCTCTTTATTTCCCCTTAATATTATAGTAATGGGCTTTTGCAGATTTTTCCATCCTGTGCATCCTTGTATAAAGTGCCTGAAGCGATTTTATTGCTCCATAGATTGAATCGTCCAGCCCTTCCACATGGGAACTCTTTTCAGGAATACCATTCTCAAGTCGGCCTATTCTCTCTATCAAGGCGCCTGTTTCACCCTTTATAAATCCAATGTCTTTGACAGATTTTTCTACCGCATGGATGTTTAACTCCATTCTGGCAGTGATATTTTCCAACGCCTCTGACACATCTGCTTTTTCAGAAGCGTAGAATTCAATTTCATTTGCAAGACTGCTCTCTTCCGTGAGCAATCTTACAAGCTCCTTATTCTGCCGCTCTGACTCCTGTTCCGCCCGTTGTTTCTCTTTTTTCTTTTCCGTAATCCCGAAATTAAGATCATTTAGCCTTCTTGATGATAAATGGTTCTTGTTTTCAAGGGTCTCAATTTCAGACCGGAGTTGAGCCCTTGCCATGAGCATCTCATCTTTGCTTAGTTTCAAGAGACTTTTATTGTTTGAAAACATTGAAAGCAATGTTTTTTTTCTGTTTTCCAACAGGCTTTCCAGTTCACCAGGGGAATCTGTCCGTTTTTCAGAATTATCTTTTTTTAACATGGCTTATGCACCACGAATAAGCTGTATAATATCTGCTTTTGCGAGATCTTCCTCGCACTCTATGCCTTTTGCCATACAGATATCCATAAGTTCCGATTTGGTGAGTCTCATCAGCTGAATGACAGAAAGATCAGCGTCAGAGTCTGACTTGCCTTCCTGTTCCTGTCTATATTCAGAAGTTTCATCAGACTCCGGTTCATCAGATTCAGTCTCCTGAGATTCATCAACAGGACTCTTATCAAGATCATCTTCAGTCAGATCGCTCGCTTCGAGAATTTCAGCTTCCAGAATATCATCATCTGTTTCTGATATCAGCTCTTCAGATTCAGGCTCTTCTCCATCAGTACCATCCTCTTTTGTTTCAGACTCAAGCTTGTCAAAAGAGACATCCACCGCCTTTTCCATAGAGTCATCAAGAGCTTCTTCATCCTGGTCTTCGAGAGCCTCTTCGTAAGAATCTTCTGCAACGTCTTCATCCTGGTCTTCCAGAACGTCTTCATCAGAATCTTCAGCAACGTCTTCATCCGAGTCTTCCAGAACGTCTTCGTCAGAATCTTCAGCAACGTCTTCATCCTGGTCTTCCAGAACGTCTTCGTCAGAATCTTCTGCAACTTCTTCATCCGAGTCTTCCAGAGTGTCTTCGTCAGAATCTTCTGCAACTTCTTCATCCGAGTCTTCCAGAACGTCTTCGTCAGAATCTTCAGCAACTTCTTCATCCGAGTCTTCCAGAACATCTTCGTTAGAATCTTCTACACTCTCATCCCCACTCTCTCCAATGAGATCTTCAGCATCAATGTCAGCAAGAGGAGATTCAATATCCTGATCGCCGTCAATCTGACTCATTCTTTGGTCCTGCCACCACTGTTTAAGCTCCAGGACAGCGTGAGATAGAGCACTGCTTCCGGCATTGACATCAAACTCAATCTCCTCTCCGGTAATTGATCTGATAGCTTCCAGAGCTTTTTCCCTGATTTCAAGATCCTTATCCCCCAGAACTTTAATCAGAGGAAGTACAGAAGATTCATCCTTGAGATTTGCAAGGGCTGAAACAGCAGCCTTCCTCACTCTGGCCTCCTCATCAATCAGACATTGAGATACAGCAGGTACGGCATCTTCAGGGTCTTTCCATCCGATAAAGGTGAGTGCTGTTCTTCTTACTTCAGGGTGGTCATCTCTTAGAGCCTCAATGAGCAATGGCATTGAGACATCATCATCCGCAAGTTTAAAAAGTCCCCGAAGGCATCCAATCCGCACACGATATTTTAAAGATTTGACCTCTTTTTTAAAGAGAGGAATAGCACGCACGTCACCGATACTTATAAGGGAGCTGATAATCTCGGAAACAAGATCAGGGTCATCATATCGTACCGCATCCATCAGAATTGGAACAGCAGCCTCATTTCCTATCTTTCCAAGCTCGGCAGCAGCAAGATATTTGATCTCCATCTCATTATCAAGAAGATCATGTGCAACCTTATAGAAAATCTCCTCTTCAGAGCGGGACTCAAACACACCGGTTTTAACCGCGACGTTAATGGCATTTTCCACAACCTTATTGATCTGGTCAACAGAGGCCTTCTCTTTTCGTACCTTCTCCTTGAGTTTTACAAACGCGGCCTCTTTTTTCATCTCTTTCTGTCTTATTTTTGCTGCGATTTTCTCCTCTTTGATTTCAACAATACGATTTTTGAGCCTGTTGATCTCTTTTTCATGCTCTTTGACATCTGAAAGAAGTTTTTTGAGTGCCTCTGACTCTACAAGAGTATCGCCTTCAGAACTTTTTGCACCCTCTTTACCTATTTCAAAATAGAGCATCTTGATCTGTTTTTCATATTCGGAGATCTTGTTTTCAAGAGTGCCTATCTCCCCTGTTTTTATAAGACCGAGCCCTTTGGTAAACATACCTCTGGGCACAGGTTTAAATTCAGGGACTTTTTTTACAACTGCCCACACTTTACCCAGACCACTTGCAGTTGCATCATAAGCCCATACAGTTGAACTGCCTGCTGCATTAAGCATACTTGCAAACATGTTTCTTGCTTTTGTTTCACCGATCTCGTCTTTCATCTGAAACATCCTCCTCATTAACAATTGTTGTCCGGTATTTTATTAGTTCTCATCTCAATTTTCATAGCGTTCTGAATCTTGATCATGGTTCTAAAAAGAGAGAATTGACACTATTGTCAAACTTTTCAATCTGGCTATTGAAATCTTTATAAATGGATTTAAGCCTGTCATTTGTTGAGTATAAATCTGATTTTATGGTACTGACGGTTTCAAACATGGATTTGTTGATACTGTTTTCAGCTTTTGTCTGCCGGATCATGGTGTTGATCTTCTTCAATTCTTCTTCAATTTTATCAATTTTATCAATTTTAAGCTTTAATGCCAGAAGCCTCTGATACCTGTCATCAATTTCAGCAAGCAGCTCCTGTTGAGTTAAAATAGAACCATCTAAATCTTTAATCTCAATAGAGACCATGCTGATCATTTCAACAAGATCAATCTTTTTCTGCTTGATCTCTCGATGTTTACTGCGAAGCTCTTCAAGTTCCGAAAAAAGTGTGGATTCATGAAGTAGAGCATTCGCTATAACTCTCCTTGACTCTCTTTCAAGAGAATTTCTCTCCGGTAAGATCAGCTTTTGATAATCCTCTTCCTTAGCAATAATATGCTCAATCTCCATGATCTGCTCTGTAACACTAACAATCTGAGATTCAATTTCGTCATAATAGTTCTGAATACACTGTTCGAAATTGACAGAAAGATCATCAATAAGATCAAGATTATACCCCTGGGGCAATATCCCGTATAGAAGCCCCTTTGTCTCTCTCATAATGGAGAGCTCTTGTTCCAGGCCTGATAGTTCAACATCTATTATGTTGGCAGATTCATCCAGCTCAGATCTCTTTTCACTGATTTGTACCCACTCCTCTTCAAGTGGTTGCAGTTCCTGGTTCAGTGCATCAATACCTTTTCTGGTTTCAAGCATAGCACGTTTAAGTTCCGGTAGTTCCGAAAGTCTGTTTTGAAGTTCTGTCTCAAGCTGATTGAGATCAGAAAAACCGGAAAAATTTCTGTTTCTATCCTTGAGCACAGATGACAACTCAGATTTGGAGGCACTCATTTTTGAATCAAGCAAAGTTATTGCAGAATAGATCTGATGAATCTGTTTTTGCATCATTGAAATTTTACTGGTTAAAAAAACGATCTCCTGTTCTCTGTTCTGAATCTCATATGCAAGGAGAAGTCTGTTCTTTTTTTCGCTCTTTTCCGCATTCATCTTTTCAATTGTTTTAGTTATATTCTGTTGATCGGGATCAAATGAGCTGGCATGGAATTTGTGCATTTATTATCTCCTGTTTTATCCCCTGGCAAGTTCCAGTAAACCCGTCTCAAGGCTCTCAAGCCTCTGCCAGATAATATCCTGATTCTCTTCAAGAGCAGCATTTTCAACCATTATCTTCAAAATGTCATCAAGATCACCTCTCTGCTGTTCCGAGAGTTTTTGAAAATCAATTTTGTTCTGATTGAGTTCAGATAACGCTCCGTCCATTTTCAGAAGATTATCATCTGATATGGATATAATGTTATCTTGCACGGATTCAATCCGTGCAGTAATGGCATTCAATAGCTCCCTTTTATTGAGCACTTCAGTTTGAAGTTCCGCATATTTTGTGCCAAGGGATTGATATTCAGTCTCATTTTCCGGAATAGATTCCTTGAGTGTTTTCATTTCACCAACATGATCAAGTCGGGTTTTAAACATATCAATACTATTGAGAATCTCTTTTGTCTCTTTTTTTAAAGCTGCAAGACGCCCCTTGGCAGCAGAGCGTTCTGTAAGAGTTGTAATAAATACTTCATTGATCTCCTTGGCTTTTTTTTCAAATTCATCTCTTTCAATAGATGTCTCGGATAAAAACTTGGAGATTTCATCAGAGAGGACTTTTTTTTCCTTTCGAAGCTTCAGAAGCTTCTTTTTGTTTGTCCTGCTCGAATGTGAGAGAGTTTCAATCTCTTTTGACGAGTCGGGAATGGCTGCCATCAACTCATTGAATCTGTTTTGCAGATTTTTTTTTCTCCCTTTCAACTCAACCAGGATTGACTGTTTTTTTTCAATACCACCTTTTAACAGCGTCAAAGCATCCTGCATGTCAGTGTGCTTTTTATTCAGCAGGAAGTTTTTGTTTCTGTTCTCCTTGATTTTCCTGTCAATCAACGCGATTTCGGTATTCAGTCTGGACAGCTTTTCTCTCTTTTCTTTCAGAACAGAATCCAGACGAATAAATTGATTATAGCGGTCCTCATATTCCCTGAGGGTCTCTTTACGTTTTTTCTGCAAGTCTGAAATGGTTGATAACCAGATATTTTCAAAGCTGTCTAACATGGTCTCTCCCTGAAAAATCTTAAGATTGATACATCATATAATGTTTGATAGCGTTTTGCATTGATAGTATAGGGGGCTGGAGTATTTTCAAGCATAATTTCATGCAAGCAGCTTGTCGTATTCTGCATGAGTACCAATCCAAACCCAAAGAAAACCGCTTTCAATTGGCGTTGCCAATGCACGATAATGCAACCCGATACGAACAGACCAAATTTTACCGACTTTCTTGAACTGCAACGAAGGGTGAAAAGAATTCTCCTTCAATAGTGCAAAGTTCTTGTCGGCAAGAATACGAATATCTATTGAAAGACATTCATAGCAAGTCCAGAAGCTGGATGTCGTCTTGTGTTTCAAAGATCGCTTGTTCTTCCGGAATTATGCTCCACAAGTGCCGCATTGATAAGGAAATCAAGTTTGCCATTATTAGAATCTGCCTCAAGTTTTTTATCCCAACGATTCTGATCAAATTCGATAAACCATTCACGGAGCTTTGAAAATGAGTCATCATCCAACTCTGCAATATACTGTTCCAATAGTTCGACTTGAGTCATAACAACATTCTCCTTTGTGTGATTATTTTTTTGTTCAAAAATTTCAATACGGCAATAATGGGAACGTTAAGATGCTTATATTTTTTTCGACATTGTTCTAAAGAGTATTTTGCCACTGCTCCATGAGTCTTTCATATTTTTGATCCACCTTGGCTTTCTCTTTAGCCGCAGCTTCGGCAAGTGCTACAGCCTCATCAAGCTGATTTTCCAGGGCTGATATCTGCTTTGCCAGTTTTTCTACTTCAAGTTTTGCACTGTTTTCAGCATCCTGAAGTTTAGCAAGTAATTTTTTCTTCTCTGTACCTTCTTTTTCTGCTAAAAGCAGTGCCTGGTCTCTCTCTCTCTCCGCCTGTGTGGATGCGGCCACGGCATCTTCTTTTTGTGCTTGAGCTTTTTTTGCGTTGCTTAACGCTCTGTCTCTCTCCATTGTAATCTGTTCGTTCTGGATCTCTACTGCATCCTTTTCCGACTCAGCTTTTTGAAGAGCTTTGAGAGCCTTATCCTTTTCCTCTTGAACTTTTTCTGACTTTTTCAGTGCATCCTCTTTTTCAGCCATTGCGGCCTTGATTGCCTCTTCCTTTTGGGTTGTGGCAGCTTTTATGGCCTCTTCCTTTTGAGTTGCGGCAGCTCTTATGGCCTCTTCCTTTTCAGCCATGGCACTTTTAACAGCAGCGTCTTTTTCAGCCATTGCGGCCTTGATTGCCTCTTCCTTTTGAGTTGCGGCAGCTCTTATGGCCTCTTCCTTTTCAGCCATGGCACTTTTAACGGCAGCGTCTTTTTCTGCTTCAGCTCTTTTTACTGCTTCCAGAGCCTTTTCTTTATCTTTTTGAGCATTTGCAGCTTTTTTCAAAGCCTCTTCTTTTTCAGTTTTTGCGATTGAAGCATCTTTAAGAGCGTGCTCTTTTTCTTCCAGAGCTTTTGCGGCTTTTTCGAGTGCCTTTGCTTTTTCCGATTCAGCTTCCTTTGCCTTCAAGAGGGCTTGAGCTTTCTCCGACTCAGATTTTTCAGCCTGAATCAAAGCATCCTCAGTCACCTTCATGGATCTTTGAAGCTCTTTTTCCAGATTCTCGATCTCCTGCATCTGTTCAGTAGCTCTGCTCTGCATTTTAGCTATCTGTTCATTTAACAGCTTGAGAATTGCATCGTGCTTCTGCCTGGACTCTTTTATTATCTTGTCATGAACCGGTAATCTGGCTTTTAAGTCAATCTTCAGATTATTTATCATTTGATGGAGTTTAACACCCATCTCCGCATTTTTTCTTTCAACCATCTCTTTTGAACTTTTTATTTCAGTAACAGAAGAGATAGCGGGCAGAAGGTAGTCAGTTAAAATAATATCATAATTATATTGAACGGCCTTTCTGGAAGCCTCCTCTGAATTTTCTACCATGGTCACATTGTAGTGATGGGAAAAGAGTTCATATATATCGTCTTTACCTTCAGGGCTGTCTGCTAAAATCATAATTGTTTTTTTATCGTCAGGCATATTCCCACCTCAGTTACAGTTAATAATTTTTATGAGTGACAGGAGTGAATTTGAATTTTGGCTATCAACTTTTTAGATTTGTATCTAATTTTGGGCACCCTTCATTCAGCTCTCTGTTAATTAAGAGAGATGGCCAGGGGATGCGGAAAATGGAGAAAACGATCTGCTCCGAAGTTTCTAAGCACACTGCTCTTTCATATCTTTTTTCGGATAAAGTCTCTCTTCTCTCTCGTAGATACTTGCATTAATGTTGTCTTCTATTATTCCAAGCTCTGTAAAGAGTGTTGAGAGCTCTTCATCTTCAAAAATTTCAAGCTCTGGAGAACGCTCTTTTATTTTAACAACTCTTTGACCGATCTCTTTTTGAAGTTTTACCTTTTTGCACTTAAGTTCATGAATGTTGTAGGTCAGGGAGATCCCCTTAGTGGAAGAGAGTGCCGCACTCCACAATTTATCCAGAGCATTAACCACAATATCTCCAAGATGAGTCATTGTATATCTTACGCCTTTTTCCTCGTTTTCCATATTATCCTCCTTTTTTAAGTTCATGATCTTGCTTTTTGTATGAAGGTCTCTTTAAATAGCAGTGATTATATGACTTTAATTCTTCGTTGTGGCCGTAAGCAAATACCTTGCTCCGCGTGCCGGTTATCGGGTATGTTCTTTTGACTGACCATTCTGGTTGTTCCGGTTTTTACGGACCTAAAATCTATCTATCTATCTATCTATCTATCTATCTATCTATCTATCTATCTATCTCTTCTTGAGTTGGTCCCAGTACTCTTCGGGCATATCCTTGCAAAGTAACAGTGCTCCGCTTGCACCGGCATAAAGTGGCTCTTCAACTTTAGTTACCTTGCCATATCCCAGGGTCTTTTTCATATATTTTTCTATTTCTCTTTGCAGACCAACAATCTGGCTGCCTCCCCCTGCAAGTATAACGTTCTGTTTCAGACCATCCTGAAATTCAGGATCAAAGGTTGCTACAAGTTTTCTGACACCCTCCACGATCTCCGGTACAATAGATCTGCAAGCCGCTTTTATTTCATCTGTAACGTCACACTGAGTCGGTTTGCCATTAACCGGCAGTTCAATATAGACACTCTCACTCTGGGAGGAGAGAATGGCATTATCCTCCTTAAAACGCTTCACCATGTTCAGGGTCAGATTTGCATCAGTGTACTTTTTTTTGATAAGATCAAGGAAAACCCTGTCAATATGATCTCCTGCCTTAAAGGTGGTTACCTGATCCTCTTCCGTTGGAATGGTACCAAGCATCCTGCACAAATCTGTGGTTCCGGCTCCTATATCAATTATCAGGGCATTTGAATAAAGGTTGAGTCCATACGCAACTGTAAAGGGTTCTGAAGCAATCAGAACATCATCAAGAATGTTGTCGGCAATATCCAGAAGATCCTTTTTATTGTTCTGAGTCGCAAGAGATGGTGCCCCTATAACCCCCCTCAGAATCAAATCTTCAGGCTCATCCCTTGTAACCACTGAGACCAGTTGTTTTAAAAGCTGTTTTGCAACACTCTTTGCCTTCAGATACTCATCATGGTTCTCTTCAGGAGAGTCTGAGTGCAGAAGAACTCCTCTGTCAAACGGCCTGTAGAGGTTCAGTGCCAGCCTGTTTCTCAACGCGTCATCACCAAATATAATCTCTTTTCCCAGCATCTTCTGTGAAACTGCATCTTTTGGATAACCCACGTAGCTTGACATATATGATCTTATGCCATTGTCACAGGCAATAACGCTTCTTGATGTCCCAAGGTCAATGCCGATATTCAGTACTTTCTGGACTCCCATTTTTATAGAATCTCTCCTGTAAAATTGCTCATGTCGCTTATTTTTCTCTTAACGCCCTGTTCTCATTTACAATGGCAAGCAGCAATGAGCTTTTTTGCTCTGTAAGTATTTTGTGTTGTTTTACGGTGTTCCTGGCAGAGGAGACACCCACGCCACTTTTTTCAATAGATGCGAGCTGTTTTTCAATCTGGACGATCTTCTCTTCAAGCACTCTTATTTTATCATCATGGAGGCTCTTTGCATTCAGGATGCTCTCCTGAACGGCCTTTTGCTGAAGCTCCAGTATCTCCTGAACGGCCTTTTGCTCAAGCTGCTGTTTCTCCTGAAGTGCTTCTGATTTTCTTTTTTTAAAGCAGACAAATGGTTTTGAAACAACATTAACAACAGGTGATGTTATTTTTTTAATACCGGACATTACGGCAGAGGAGCTTCGATTTATATAACTTATTGATACTCTGCCTGCGTATTCAAATGTTGCTGCACTGTATTTTCCTGCCGTTGCAATAGTAGCCATAAACTCACCTCTTTTTAAGTACCTGCTCAAAAATCATGCAACCATCCAGATTTAAAAACAAATCTTCCTGAAAATATGGTGCATAACACTATATTTAAAACAGACTGTTTTTTCAATAGCTAATATGTTTCCTGTCAACAGTAGCTATTGTTCAATACGATGCAAGCTGAGTGATCTTTCCTATAACCGGCACGGCCGGAGCGGGATATTGGCTCTCGACCACAACGAAAAATGAAAGTCTTATAATCACTGCTATTCAAAGAGAATTTTACATAAAAAACATAACCAATTTGGCAAAAGAGTTGTCAGACAATCGTTGAAGAATAATATTGACTCTGATCATATCTCTACTGTAATCAGTCAGTAGTATCTTAATAACCTGAGTATCTTTAGAGCCTGTTTAAATATTGAGGCTCTAAGATTGTTGTCAAACCCGGAAAAATTTTTTATGGCTTACAAAATTAACAATAACTGTATTGGATGCGGCACATGTGCCAGGAAGTGCCCTGAAAATGCCATTGAGGGCGAGATTAAAGTCCGTTTTGAAATTGACCCGTTTATGTGCATCGAGTGTGGCAACTGCTTTGATACCTGTAAAATGGGGGGCATTACAGATCCCATTGGGAACACATCTCCTCAAAAAAACAAAAAGCAGAATGAATCTAAATCCAGAATTGACCCTGAAACCTGTGCCGGATGCAAAAACTGCTTCATTAACTGCCCTATGGATGCCATAACCATCGTAAAAAGAGGCTTTTTTTCAACTCCTTACTGCCGTATCAACCAGAGTCTCTGTTCTGGCTGTGGTACCTGCACCAAAAACTGCATTACAGGTGCCGCGATAGTTGAATGATATTCTTGATAGATTCTCAGCACTTGTTCTTTTGTTATGGCTCTGCCTTTAGGCCGTAAAACCCAGGTGCTTTAGCCTTGGGAGCAGTCACTTCAGCAGAAGAGTCTTTTTGGTTCCGGCATGTCAGGGTCAGGGAAAATTGTTTTTATAATTCCTTTGCTTTTCTTGGGCTACAAGGCATTAAGGGTTTTCCTCGTAAATTCAAGATGTAAACTTTGACAGATACTCTCAAGTTCTGCCCCTCTTTACATTGAGGTTGATTCACTTCGGGATTGTTAGAAAGGGTTTTTAAGCTTTGCTCACCGAGAGTTTCCTCTCTGTTTAAAGGCAAAGCCATAGAGCTGTAAGCTTGTGAAGCACTCACAGGTATGTATGTATTTCTCCTATCTAACTTCTGCATAAAATTTCCTTTAAGCTCCCTAATCAACTCTTACGTTAAACATCACTGTTCAAGCCACTGAACTTGTTCAGTGGTAGTTGACTACTCTTTTTCTTCTTGATCCTGTTGAGTCCCCAGCTCAATCCTGCTGCACCCCCTACAACCCCTGCGATTTTGGTCACAACTCCAGCCACTACAACTTCTGCCGCACTTGCAGCAACGGCTATGGCCGCCACCCCCCCTAAAAGGCCAAGGCCACCACCTATAAGAACTTTGCTGCCGACCTGCATAACATCAGTAAAACCCACTCTCGGCTCATCCCAGATAGTTTCGTCATACTCATAATCATCATATGAATATTCCTTGGGGCGCATCTTCTTCAAATGCTCTTTTTTTGTATATATATCTTTTTTCCTATCTTCATAGGTTTTCAAATTATCAACCATTTAAGTCACCTCCGGTTAAATTCAAAGGAAAATAAAAGTGTTTTCTCTTTTTGTTATTTTTTTTAGAGTGCTTTCCTGAATCTTTTTTTGTTTCCCGGAAAACATTGATTCCCGCTCCCGCGACTGAGCCTCCTGCTCCGGCAGTGACTTTGACTGCCGCAACATGTCCGAACAGAGCCTTGATAGCAACAGCAGGAATTATACACATACTCCCGCAGACAGCTACCAGTCCGACTCCGGCTCCCATTGCGGCGGTTTTTCCATACTTGATCAGAGAGTGGGTGTAATGGGGACAATCTTCATCATACTTTCCTGATGCCATTTTTCGCATATGTACTTTACATAGTTCAGGGCTGTATCCCTTAATCTCACATGAATCACATTTTGATTTTATAATAGTCATAATTATTACCTCTATCTCTATTATTTATGACCTCGTAAAAAGTCAGTTTACTAAATCTGCGTCTAATAAAACCAAAGAGTTATCACACCAAAAAACGTCGATTTAGGATTTTTTACGAGACCATCATTATTAATTAATGCATTAACTATCAAGACGGCATATTGAGCAGAAGAATATAAATATTTGAAATAATCAGGAAAATAAAAGCAATGGGAATACCTATTCCTGAAAACTGCCGAAACGTGAAACTTTGCCTGATTTTCATGCCAGGGCTATTTTTTAAATTGAAATTTTCCACAAGTGTTGTGGCAACTGGCCCTGCCGTGGCTCCGATCACCGTGGCAGAAGATCCGGCAAGAACCCCTAAGGATAGTGACCACCATATTATATGATGAGGCGGCATGGTACCGATACCTGCAACTATGGGGAAAAACAGGGCGGTTGTGGGGCCAGCACTTAAAAAAGCCGTCAAAAAAGCTGCCACCCACATAACTACCATGCAGCACAGCAAGGGTTTACCCATGGAGATTGTCATTATAAAACGTGTTATATACATAAGCAGGCCAGATGCT
>JADGBC010000050.1 GCA_015231705.1 Desulfamplus sp.
ATCTTAAAAGAGACAGGGGTAAACAGGATCAGCCAGTAAGAAGAGAGTTTGGGTGTAAGCAGCGGCACAGGAATTAAATATCGTTTCAATCCCATAACCCTGGCTGTTTTAGTCATCATCTCTTTGAAATTAAGAGGCTTTGTCCCAATATCAACAATCACATCCTCTTGCAGATCAACAAAAGCCGCGGCCTCAAGGTAGGCAATTACATCATCAATGGCAATTGGTTGAGTAAGTGTATTGACCCATCTGGGGGTTATCATAACAGGAAGTTTCTGGATCAGATGCCTTACAATTTCAAAACTTGCACTGCCTGACCCAATAATAATGCCAGCCCGTAACCAGATGGTCTGTATCTCTTCAGGGTGGTTACTTAAAACTTCCCCTGTCTCAATTCGGCTCAATAGATGTTTACTTGCACTCTCTTTGGAACCAAGTCCTCCAAGATAAATTATCCGCTTTACTCCGGCTTTAATAGCGGCATCCCTGAAATTTTCTGCACTTTGACGATCTCGGTTTGCAAAGTCATTATCGTTATTTCCCATTGAGTGGATAAGATAAAAGGCGACATCAATGTTTTGAAGTGCATTTAAGAGAGACTCCTTGTTAAAAGTATCCCCCTCAACGATCTCTATCTCTCCACAGAGATCTTTTCTCTGAATATCCTGACTCAGTTTTTTTCTGTTTCTTACCATCAGGCGAATGGATATATCGTCTCTGTTCATAAGGTGATGTTTTAATCTTCTGCCCACATATCCAGTTGCACCTGTGATCAATATGTTTTTTTTCATAGATTTTGGTGCAAGAAATCCCTCTCATTTTAGGGGAGGGGAGGAATGCACCTTCTCCTTTTAGCTTATTATGCCACCAATTTAGTTTATAATTCGCTGCTGGTGAAAACCCCTGAACTTGTTCAGGGGGATGAAACCAGTATGTAAACTTTAACAGATACTCGCAAGCTCTGTCCCTCTTTACATTGAGGTTGATTCACTTCGGGATTGTTTAAAGTCAGTTTGTCGTTTTTCAGACCGTCTGAAACACTGAGACTTTAGTCTCTGTTTAATTCCAAACTTGTAGAGCAAGGAACTTGTGAAGTATCCCTTGGTACGTTCTTTAACTTTGCTTTAAACTTCTGCATAAAGTTTCCTTTAAGCTCCCTAATCAACTCTTGCGTTGAACATCACTGTTCAAGCCACTGAACTTGTTCAGTGGTAGTTGACGCCATCATGTAGTGTTTTTAAAAACGCTTGTACAATAACAGCAGGGACAGAATTGTATGTCTGCCTCTGCTGTTAATGCCCAACCAGCCTGTTACTGAGTAGGCAGCTTGACTTTTAATGCCTGTTCAGACACTATATCAAATATCTCAAAAAGATAAAGGAAGAGAATATATTTCTATCTATCTTTTAGATATTAACTATGTTCTGACATATACAATAGTCTGGTAAAATTTGACCCTCAATACAAGGTAGAATATAACAGGGAGCACAACATGAACATAATAGAAATCAAAGGGCTTAAAAAAGACTACCCCCTTGGTAAAACAACAGTTAATGCTGTAAGGGGAGTTGATCTTAATATTGAGGAGGGTGAGTTTATAAGTATAATCGGACCATCAGGCAGCGGAAAGACCACTCTTTTGAATGTAATAGGATGTATTGATACAGCTACAGAGGGCAGCGTAAAGGTCGGAGGTGCCGAGATAACCATTATGAATGACAGAGCACTTACTGATCTGAGGCTTCACAAAATAGGTTTTATCTTTCAGACATTCAACCTGATCCCTGTGCTTGATGTAATTGAAAATGTTGAGTTTCCACTTCTTTTGATGAAAAAGCATACAAAATCCGAGATTAGAAAACGTGCTCTTAAACTGATTGAGGAGGTTGGGCTAAAGGAGCATGCAACTCATCGTCCTGCCGAACTTTCAGGAGGACAGAGACAGAGAGTGGCCATTGCAAGAGCCCTTGTTACCAATCCTGATATTGTACTTGCCGATGAGCCCACAGCAAACCTTGATTCTGTTACAGGTGCAC
Organism: Desulfamplus sp.; assembly: GCA_015231705.1. GTDB lineage: Bacteria > Desulfobacterota > Desulfobacteria > Desulfobacterales > Desulfobacteraceae > Desulfamplus. The sequence goes on from JADGBC010000050.1 coordinate 2,037, forward strand.
AGATACTGGAACTTATGAGAGAGATGAATAAAATTGAAAATACCACATTTATCTTTTCCACGCATGATGAACATGTTCTCAAATATGCAAACAGGGTTGTGAAGATCAAAGACGGGTTCATCATGGAGGGGTAAAATGGAACTCAAAGACGGGCTCATCATGGAGAGGTAAAATGGAACTTATATTTAAAATAGCGTGGAGAAATATACTCAGGCACAGAGGCAAGAGTATTATCATAGGCATAATCCTTTTTCTTGGTTCACTTATCATGACTGTAGGTAACGGAGTTATATCAGGAATGGACAGCGGCCTTGAAAAAAATATCGTAAACGGTTTTATGGGCGATATTGTAATAATCTCAAGCAAGGAGAGATCAGACAATATTCTCTTCAAAATAATGGGCAAATCTGTTGAGACTATTACAAATTACAAGGATATAAAACCGCTGCTTGAACAGCAGGATTACATAGAGGCTAAACTCCCCGTAGGTAAAAACGGGGCAATGGTGATAAACGAAGAGGAGGGAGAACCTGGATATGCATACCTTCTTGGAGTTGATTTCAAGGAGTACAAAGAGTTCTTTAAAGATAATATAACCCCTGTCGAGGGTACTCTTCTTGGAGATGCTGAACAGGGACTTCTGATGTCCGCAAAAGCAAGAGATGAACTTTATGAATCAATGAACGTCTGGTTTATACCTCATGGAGGCAAACTTGAAGAGGCAAATCTGTCAGAAGATGCAAAAGAGAATCTAAACTCTCTTATTGTTAAAGAAAATCCTGTGTTTATGGGTTTTTCAGATAACAACTCTTCATCAGATATACGTGTTCCAGTCAAGGGGATAATAAAATACAGAGCCTTGAATACAATATGGGGACATTTTGCGATTATGGATATTGAGTCTTACAGAAGAGCTTTGGGATACTTTTCATCTGCTGACACAAAAATAGATATTTCCGATGAAAAAAAGATGCTTCTTGAGTCAGATGATCTTGATTCCATGTTCGGTTCTGAAAGCATCATTGTGCCAGATAAAGGCAGCAAGGATATTGATGTTGATTTTACCAGAAAAAAACTCTCTACAACAGAAGGGGTTGATCTTGAATCAGGAACATATAATCTGATCTTTATCAAACTCAAAAGCGGCATATCCATGGAGCATGGGGTTTCAAGACTTAATGAAGCTTTCTCCAATGCCGCACTTTCTGGAACAGATCCTGGGGTCAGGGCGGTCACATGGAAAAAGGGGGCAGGGCCAATCGGAAATATGGCAACCATAATAAAGGGAGCCCTCTTCTTTTTTGTTATGATGCTCTTTGTTGTGGCAATAATCATTATAGTTAACACCCTTACCATGGCAACACTTGAGCGGGTGACAGAGATAGGAATGATGCGTGCTGTAGGGGCAAGAAAGAGTTTTATAAGCGGCATGTTTGTAGGTGAGACAGCGATGCTTTCAGGACTGTTTGGTGGATTTGGCATAATTGTAGGAGTAGTGGTTGTCAAACTCATACCGTATTTTAATATAACAACTGATAATGATATGGTGCAGCTTCTTTACGGAGGGGATAAATTTTTTCCCATATTGTCATTTGTCGATATATTTGTAGTTATTATGCAGCTTTTTGCTGTCACTGTTATCACAGTTCTTTATCCTGTCAAGGTAGCCACAGGAATCGTACCTCTTGATGCAATATCAAGGGATTAGAGTTCTATAGATTTCCAGATAATTAAATTGGTGGAAGTGCTGCCCCAGACCACTGGAAAAGGGCTGACCTCACCAAAAGACTTTTCTGGAAATCTATATTTCAAAGAGTTAACTTATCTATTGATTTCCATTTTGCTTTGGCAAGAGAATCAGAAAATATTTTTGGTTCTGGCTTGTCCAGGTTAGGGAGTAATTATAAAAATGCTGCTCAATCTCAGTCTAAGAAATCTGTTCAGACAGAAAAGAAGAAACCTGATGCTTGGTATCGCAATAGGCCTGGGTGTTACAATTCTGATAATGGCAAGTTCGTTTTCCCGCGGTATTGAGGATATCATGTTCAATAAGATTGTGACCTATGTCGCAGGACATGTGAGTGTCAATATGAATGAAGGTTTGGGTAAAAGGGTACCGGTATTCAGAGATAAAGAGAGGCTCTTCAGCATAATAAAAAAAAATGTTGAGCAAGATGCTGAGATTGATGAGAGTTTTGGCGTTTTTACAAGGGCAATTGGAAACGGCAAGGCGGATAATATGATACTCGTTGCTATCGATACTTCAAAGAGATATACAGAGGAGAGGAAGAAAGAGGTCAGAGAATCATTTAATGTTATTGGAGGTAGTTTGTTGGATATAGGCACATCCGCTGTGGCAAACGCTGTTATACTCTCCAGGGATAGAGCAGAATCACTCAATGTTAAGAAAAATGATGTTATCAGCATAAGGTTCAGAAATGTTTTCGGCCAGAACCAAAGCGAGAGACTTACTGTTGTGGGCGTGCTTCAAAATGACAATATATTCATGCAGGGAGTAATGTTCTGCGAGCTTAAAAACGTCAAGGCAATGATGGGATACCGTCCATATGAGTGTGCAAACATACATATAAAAATCAAGGATCCCAAGGAAAATGCTGTTCGTGTTGCTGATAAGATTCATTCGGCTCTCACTCCAGGCCCGGCATTTATAGCAGGCAAATTGTCGTATCTTTCAAGCGAATCCGAGGTTGTGGTTATACCTTTTCGGGGGGATGATGACTCTATTCGGTTGATAGGATCATCATTTGAACTTTTAGATGGCAAGATGGATGATGTTCTTTTACGTGACGGTGTCATGATCAGTTCCAATATTGCGGACAAGCTCGGGGTTAAGCCTTCAAGTGAGGTACTAATAAGTTATAACGCAAAATTTGAAAAAGAGAGGGGCTCGTTTAAAGTTCAGATCAAGGGTGTGTTCAAATCTGATGTATATAAGGGCGATAACACTATTTATATGCATGAAGCTCTTTTCTATCCCAAATTCTACGACCGCATTCCAGATCTTGACAAGGAGAGAGCAAGAGTGTCTCTTCCAGAAGTGCTTCTGTCTCTTCCAGAATCTACTAACAAAGACCGATCAAACACTTTTCTTCCAGAAGATCTTAACAAAAAAAGAGCAAGTGCGTTAGGCCTGACAGATCAGGCATATTTTAAATCCGCACTGGGGAACGAGTGGGAGCTGTTGGACAGAACCCGCAACACTGACGAGATGAGGAAAAAATATGCAGCACAGGCCAGAAAAAAGATCAGGGCCACAACTATGGATGTAAACTCAATGTATGAAAGTGCAAGTGATGTTCTTAAACTCGAATCAGTTCTCAACATTATTACGCTCTGGGCAGTGCTGATACTCTTTTTTATTATATTGATAGGAGTTGTGAACACTTTGCGGATGACCATAAAAGAGAGGACAAGAGAGATCGGAACTATCAGGGCCATTGGAATGCAAAAAAGAGATGTGTGGGGAATTTTCATGATAGAGACCTCATTATTATCTCTTTTTGCATCTTTTGCCGGCACTCTTTTCGCGTTTGTTTTAATGTGGCTGCTCACTTTGATTAGATTCAACGTAACAGATAATCCGCTTGGTATATTGCTTGTAAGCAACCATCTCTATTTTTTGCCAACCTTTGGCAGTGTCTTGTTAAATATTACATTGATACTTGTTATCACAGTAATAACAGCCTACTTTCCTGCAAGAAGAGCTGCTAATCTCTCTTCGGCAGAGGCATTGAGGCATTATGAATGAAGCTCTCCGCCGCAAGCGGCGGGGTATCTTTAAAGCATTACAACGCCCCAAGGGGCGGGGTATGAACCCGAGCTTCGCAATCAATAAACTTTTTTTAAGAGGATAGATATGATTACAGGTTTGGCCGTGAAAATGCATTCTGATTTTTATGATTCGTGATGCCTTTTATGATTCGTGGTGTCTCAAATCCTGCCATGAGTGTTTGAGAAAGAGTAAGTTAAAGAAAAGGAGTCGAATACCAATGTTGCGACAAATTATTATTTTCACAATAGTTATTTCTACAATGGTTCTATCCGGAATTGATCTATTTGCACAGACTTCAGTTGGTTCCCTTTTATCAAGTATTGAGAATTTACTGCAGATGAATTCAGATATAAGGGCAAAGGTTAACATTACACAGCAGAAGGTGGGGCAGGGTACTAAAAATATGGAGATGATATACTACAGACGCGATTCTGATGACTCGTTTCTTATAGTGTTTTCAGCTCCGGAATCTGATAAGGGCAACGGTTATCTAAGAGTTGGGGACAACTTCTGGATGTACAGAAGAAACACGCGGACATTTCAGCATATCAATAGAGACGAAAATATAGGTGGCACCAATGCTCGAGCAGACGATTTTGAAAAGAGAAAACTTACGGAACTGTACGCTCCAGCACTTGACAAGCAGGGCAAAGAGATTCTATCTGAGGAGCTTCTGGGCAAAATTGAGGTTTATAAGTTTGAGGTTAAGGCAATAGTAAATGATGTTGACTACCCCAAAAAGATCTACTGGATAAGAAAGGATAATAATCTTCCTTTGAAGGAGCAGTCATATTCAATGTCAGGAACCCTTATGGAGACAGCCTACTATCCTAATTACACTATTGTTGATGGAAGATATGTGGCGGTCAAGATGATGTTTATTGATGAGTTTGAGAGGGGCAATAAAACCCTTGTGGAGATATCAGGCATATCAACCCAGAAACTTGAGGATTATCTTTTTACCAAACCCTACCTTGAGAATCTGAGCAAATAGGATAGTCACTCCTCCCTTGCCTCTAAATAGAGGGGCTACTTGGAGAATTTTATGAAAAAATTAATTTTGCTACTATTTTTCTTACTGCTGCTCTCTGATCATCTTTTGGCCGCAGATGTACAGATCAATGAAGATGAACTCTTTTCAGAAGAAAATACAGTCATTGAACTTAATAGTAATCAGCATACTACGGTAAACGAGACATTGAACAGAAAGGATCTTGCAATATCCGGCGATATAACCTCTGCCTTTTCATATTCAAAGATGGATAAATCCTTGTACAGCATAGTGACATCCACAAAATCACTGAGACCTTATATGGTGGGAGATTTTTTTTTAGATGCACGCCTGAAGGATGGTTATAAGGCTTTTGGCTCTTTTGAACTCAAATATGACGCAGCTCTTGATGAAAAAAACAGCCGTGAGAAGCAGGCAACATTATCCACAAAGGAGCTTTTTGCAGATTTTAATTTTAACCGCAATCTCTATCTAAGAGCCGGAAAACAGGTTTTAAGCTGGGGACAGTGCTACCTTTGGAACCCTACAGATATGATAAATGTGGAGAACAAAAGTTTTGTGCATAAACTTGAATCCCGTGAAGGAACATATGGAATCAAGGGGCATATACCATTTGGTACAGCTGTCAACATATATGGATTTGCCAATATGGAAGATGCGGATGAGGGTGGAGATGTTGCAGGGGCCGGTAAGTTTGAGTTTCTTGTTCACAGTACCGAGATGGCATTCTCTGTATGGGGAAAAAGAGAATTCAATCCTGTTTATGGATATGATATTTCAGGAAGGTTGCTGGGGATTGATATCAAGGGTGAGCTGAGTTATTCCCATGGAAGCAATAAAGAGAAGCTCGTAAATGAGAACGGTCTTCTCAGTGCAAAAATAGATGACGGTAAGGATATATATAAAGCAAGTATAAATTTAGGAAGGGATTTTGACTTTGGCGAAAAGGCCAACAGACTCAATGTAAGTGTAGAGATGTTTTATAACGGCGACGGTTACTCTGACAATCCTCTGGAGGAGAGGACTTTATATCTATATGAGGACAGGGTATTTGACATCAATGGAACCCAAATTAATCTTCCGGCAGGTGACATGAGAACATATCTTTTTGGGCATGGGCTCTATGAGGCCAACTATTTTTCAAAATACTATGCAGCCTTGTTTATCACATTAAGAGAATTTATAACAAGCGACATGGCTCTGACCTTGAACACAATATCTAATATTGAGCATCAATCATACATACTCTCCTCTGGCCTTAGTTATAAAAACATAAATAACCTGACAGCAGGTTTATCGATAAACCGTTACCTTGGAGATAAAGATGGGGAGTACAGGGTGGGTGGAAAGAGTTATGATATTCTGGTTACAACTGGGATAGTGTTTTGATGCGGTGAATTTTCAACCTGTTTAATAGTTGAAAATTCACCGGCCTATTTACATATGTCTTAATTCTGAATCGTAGTCTGAAATTACCCTGCAAAAGAGGCGTCATCCATCTCTATTGCAACGCCGCTTGTGGTTTTAAGTGCAATGAGATTACCCATTGTGATGGGAAGGAAAGAGTCAACAAAAAACTGAAGCGATTTGATTTGACCATCATAAAAGGGTACATCTTTCTTTTTGGCTGATGCGAGTTTCTGAGCGGCAATTGTGGCTCTCCAAAGAAGCATCCAGACAAGAACCACATCTCCTGTAGCATCCTGGAACGGATGGGCATTTGCAAAGGCATTGAGTACCTTTGGAGACATTGCAGTCTGGCCCATGTGAAGGGCAACCTCACCCAGTTTATTCAAGGCCTTTTCAATTTTTTCCACATATGGAGCAAGTATCTCAATCTCTTTGGCAGTGACCAGCGTTTTTTGCATCTCGCCAAACAGATCCATGACCGGTTTACCTTTGTTCATGCCAAGTTTTCTGCCCAGAAGGTCCATAGCCTGAATACCGTTGGTGCCTTCATAAATCATTGTGATACGGCAATCTCTCAGAAGTTGTGCCATTGGATACTCTTCGATAAAGCCATATCCGCCATACACCTGCATACCCTGGCTGCAAACATCAAAGGCTCTGTCTGTTACATAACCTTTGGCAATAGGGGTAAGAACCTCAACAAGACCCTGATATTTTGCCCGCTCCTCCTCAGTTGCACCAATAACAGCCATATCTGCACAGTAGTTGACGTAATAAAGGACACTTCTCATTCCCTCAACAAATACTTTCATCTTCATAAGCTGTCTTCTTACATCAGGATGGTTTATGATGGTAACAGCCTTTGCATTGGGATTCATCATGTCAAGCAGGTTTTTACCCTGAACTCTCTGTTTGGCATAGTTGACCGCATACATGTATGATGATGTGGCACAGGCAAAACCCTGGAAACCAACAAGCAGACGGGCTTCATTCATCATTACAAACATCGCCTTCATCCCTTTGTTCTCTTCTCCCAGCAGTGTGCCGATGCAGTTGCCGCTGCCTCCAAGAGATAAGGAGCAGGTGCTGTTGCCATGGATACCCATTTTGTGCTCAATACCTGTACAGATTACATCATTGAATTCTCCCAAGGAGCCGTCAGGATTGACTCTGTATTTTGGTACAAGAAAGAGGCTTATTCCTCTTGTTCCTTCTGGTGCCCCTTCGATACGGGCAAGAACCGGATGGATAATATTTTCGGTAAGATCATGCTCGCCGCCTGATATGAAGATTTTTGCACCTGTTATTGAATATGTTCCATCAGGATTTTTCTTGGCACTGGTAGTCAGAGCTCCAACATCAGAGCCTGCATCAGGTTCTGTCAGAAGCATCGTGCCTGCCCATTTGCCGGAATACATGTTTTTCAGGAAAAGCTTTTTTTGCTCATCAGTTCCAAACTCCTCCACAAGTTTTCCTGCTCCGTGGGTTAGTCCAGGATACATCATGAACGGATAGTTGGCACCGTTGAAGTATTCAGCAGCAGCAGAGGCAATGGTTCTTGGCATACCCTGACCGCCCCATTCAGCGGACTCTGTTGTGGCAAGCCATTCACCTTCGCAGAAGATCTCATACAGGCGTTTAAAGGGTTCAGGAGTGGTCACTTTTCCATTTTCCAATTTACATCCCTGCTGATCTCCCTCTTTCTGGGTGGGAAGAATCTCCTTTACTGCAAGATTTCTGGCTTCGGATACAATAAGATCAATGGTCTTTTTGTTAAATTCCTCAAATTTTTCATGTTTTGTTGAAAGCGACTCTGCGTCAAGCATCTCATGCAGCAAAAAATCGATATCCCGTCGGTCTGCTATAAACTGTGCCATTTTATAAATCCTCTCCTGATTTAATATTAAAAAAATAACTTTTTGAAAAACAGGGTGCTGTTTTTTATAAAGCTGAATTAATCTTTAAACTTAAATTGCCATACACTCTTAATTGTTATTAAATCGTACTCAATAATTATTAAATCCGATTATTCTGTAAGTTGAATTGTCCTTCATGTGATTAAATGCGTATTAAATTGTGTCTCTTTGTACTGTAGCGTGATATTTTTATGAGTTGATAAAATCATTAAAATTTAATGTAAACAGATATTTCTTTATCAATTACATTGTTATGAACAATGATATATATTTTATACTACTACGCTTGCACATTCATTTTTAAAAATGAATGTATATTCATTACACTATAAAAACTTATAGTCAATAATAATTTTTATTTTTAACACTTTTTTTTACTCTAAACCGTGTTTTTACAGCAGATATTTTTTTATATTGAAGCATATTGGAATGTCAGATATAGATATAAAATTTTTTAACAAGAAAATAGGGGGGGATAAATAGTATGCAGTTTATTGTAATGGGTTTTGATGGCACCGATGAGCATGCACTTGAAAGGAGAATGGCTGTCAGAGAAGAGCATCTGAAAATGGCTTCAGAGATGAACAGTCAGGGAAAATGGCTTTATGCTGCTGCTATTTTAGATGATAGTGGCAAAATGTGCGGTTCAATGATTGTATGTGAATTTGATTCTAAAGAGGCTCTTGAATCAGAGTGGCTGGACAGAGAACCATATGTGGTTGGAAAGGTTTGGGAGACAATTGAGATCAAGCCTGCTAAGGTAGCACCCTTTTGTGCTAAATAACCGGCACGGCCGGAGCGGGGTATTGGCTCTCGGCCACAACGAAGAATGAAAGTCATATAATCACGGCTATTTAAAGAGACTTTCACATAAAATTTTATGATTATAGCAAACGATAGGATGGAACCATATGGAAAACAATGATGTACTTAGAAGATTCAGGTATGCCTTGAAGATTCCCGATGTCACAATGGTTAAAATATTCAAGATGGCCCAGTGCCTTATAGATCAACCTCAGTTGCTTGATCTTCTCAAAAGAAAGGAGGAAGCTGGATATGTGGCCTGTACTACTGATCTTCTTGAGCGTTTTTTCGATGGATTGATTCTTTACAACAGAGGGGAACCAGACGGGCAAAACAGAGATAAAAATGAGACTTCTTCTCTTCAGGGGCAGGGTCAACATAAAGAGGCAAGAGGAGAAGATATTAGACCTCAACAGAGAAAAAGAGCTATGGTCAGTGAGGCGTTAGACAACAATGTCATTCTCAAGAAAATCAGGATCGCTCTTGATCTGAAACAGGAAGATATGGTCGAAATTTTCAGGCTGGGCGAAGTTAATATGACAAAAGGGGAGTTCACAGCACTGTTCAGGAAAAAAGGGCATAAAAATTACAAAGAGTGTGGTGATCAGTATCTTAAAAAATTTCTACATGGGCTTGCTGTCCGCCACAGGATGTAGCATTTTACCTTGTTGTTTGTAACCACACCTTGCTGTTTGTAACTATACCTTGCTGTTCGTAACAGGATGTAGAATTTTCAGTGCACTTTTGTCAAGACTATCATCGGGTTTTATTTTAAACTCGACTGACGGGTAGATATGTCCAAGTCGCTTCATATTTAAGTTTTTATCGCCTTTAAGCCTTGATAGTGAAGATGGGTGAACGGTCAGGGTGATTGTATTGCTCTGGTTATCATCCATATTTTTGAAGGAGATCTCCTTGTTAATCAGATTAAGAGCCGTATCAAAAAAGATTTTGGAATATACCAGATGTCCAAATGCCGGATGCCACGGACCTGCCAACATAGACAGCTTATCTTGAAGCAGGTCAGATGCCTGAAGTCCCATTCGGATGACAGGAATGTTGTGATTCTGAAATATCAGATATATCTTTTTTACAAGTTCAACGCATGAATCCAGAGATGGTGGAGTGTATCTTCCTTCACGATACCATCTGGCGAGAAGACTTCCTTCAAGCACAATAAGAGGATAGATGCGAACAAAGTCGGGATTCAAGCCTGCAATCTTATAAGCTGTCTCAATGGCAGTTTTGTCGCTGTCTCCTGGAAGTCCAACCATCATCTGTATACCTGTTTGCAATGATCTCATATTTTTTTGCAGTGATATTTGACCTATGTTCCATTGCAGCATCTTTATTACAGGCTTTTGTTGATAAATTTCGGCACTGTTAGGATAATCTCTGTCTCTGCTCCGAGAATATCTTTTATTGCTGTATTCACGTAAAAGAGATACCGCATTTATAGTATCTTCTGCTGTATGACCCCGTCGTGCCATTTTAAGTACAGTGTCATTCATTGACTGCACCCCAATCTCAATTGTTGAGACAGGGTAGGGTGCTATAAGCTCAAGCTTCTCTTTGGTAATTGTGTCAGGTCTTGTTGAAAAGCGGATTGAATTAATCTTGTTTTCATCTGCAAGCTCTTGAGCAGTTGAAAGAAGCAGGTCTATCTGATCTGTTTCAAGGCCAAGAAAATTGCCTCCAAAAAACGCAAGTTGAACCTCCTCTCTTGACCCCTTATAACTGAGAAATCGCTCTACCTCCTGCCGTATTTTTGATTTGGAGGGGATGGCAGCCTCTGATGATCTATATGTGACTTCAAATTTATCCGTAATTTCAATCTCTTCTGGGGTTTTAATCGCTTCTGTGGAGTTGATCGTTTTTGAGGAGTTGTAGTGATCCGTAGTTTTATCTCTACCATGAAAATACACGGTCTCATTTTCATTATTGGTGGTAGCCAATTCATTATTGGGGGTGGGCAAATCCGGCCATGTCCGTTTGTTTGTGATAACTGACTCTCTCTCTGTGATGATGGACTGGTTGCAGAAAGCACACTGATGGGGACATCCTGAGTGGGGAATAAATATTGGAATTACGAGAGGTTTGTTTTTCAAATTATTAAAATCTGCTTTTAAAGTGAAAATGCATTCTGATTTTCATAGCTCGGGGAGGGCACGCAACGTCCATGAATGTTGAATTTAGTGAACGGTATTTTGCCAACTGGAGTCTATATTTCAGAGATCATAGATTCACGGTTATTTCTGAGAATGACCAAGGCATTTGCAGCGGCATTCTGTTCAGCAGCTTTTTTGCTTTTACCACTACCACTGGATTCCATGTCGCACACATTCAAAACCACATCAAAGGTCTTGTCATGATCCGGTCCTGACTCTTTTACAATAGTGTAGCATGGGGTGAAGTTACCCATATCCTGAACTAACTCCTGAAGCATGCTTTTATAATCACAGTTATCTCCCTTTGATGCAATCTGGCTGATTTGGGAATCAAAATAGCTCTCAATAAGGTCGTAAGTATTTTCAAATCCAAGATCAAGATAAATGGCTGCAATAATGGCCTCAAAAGTGTCAGCAAGAATGGAGTTCTTTTCTGCTCCACGTGACAGGCGTTCGCCCTTTCCAAGAGAGATGAATCTTCCAATGTCCATTTGTCGTGCCATGGCAGCAAGACCTGATTCGCTGACAAGAGTCGATCTTAATTTGGACAGCTCCCCCTCTCTCATTTCAGGAAATCTCTTCATGAGAATCTGGCCAATTGCAAGTCCAAGCACTGCATCTCCCAGAAATTCAAGCCGTTGATTGTCTGTTGTATAAGCCTCTTGTACCTCATTGACATATGAGCTGTGGCGAAGTGCATTCAACAGAAGAGATTTATCGCTGAAGATGTAGGATAGATTATCTTCCAGTTTTGAAATGTGGAAATCTGTTGTTCTTGATCTGTCAACGGCTGTGTAAAGGAGTCTGTAGTGGTCATGGTTAATATCAAGATTCCCGTTTCCGCTGCCCATCTCAACCCCCTGTTTGAGTTTGCCATGAAAATCAGAGCCACCAGTTGCAAGAAGTCCTTTCTTAGACGCAAGTTTGGCAAGGTAGCTGGTCTGCTCTTCTGTGTGGTCTGTGTGGAAAACCTCAATACCCATAAGCCCCATACCGATAAGCTGTGAAATGAGATAGTCTACAGGATAATCTTCAGTTGTTTTGATGATACCAGGGTGTGCAAGCACAGGAATTCCACCTGCATCCAGAATAAGCCTTATAGCATCTTTGCATGAGAGTCGGAATTTATCCACATAAGCCCCCCCCCCTTTGGCAAGATAGCGGTCAAAGGCATCATCAAAGGACTTTACATACCCTTTTTCCACCATTGCCCTTGCTATATGCGGGCGGCCCATCTGACCCTGCCCACAGATACGTATAACCTCATTCATGGTCAGAGGGAAACCGAGTTTATCAAGTTTAGCAAGAATCCTGGGATTTCTGTGTGCACGGGCATCTTTGAGTCTTTCTAAGGTGACATTCATCTGTCGGTCATAAATACTGAATCCATATCCCAGAATATGTATACTTGCACTCTCTTCATATCCTTGCAGGGGTTGGGCACTTAGCTCAACCCCTGTCATGAACTCAAGATTGTATGGGATACCGGCTTCAACAGCTTCCCTGACACCTTCAACAGTATCGTGATCTGTAATGGCAATAGCACTGAGTCCTTTAGATAATGCCATATCTATAATCTCAGCAGGAGTTAAAGATCCGTCCGACGCAGTTGAATGTATGTGAAGATCGATCACAGAGTGTTTCCCGTTAAAGTCCAAAGACTCTATTTATTCAGGCACTTATCAGTGCCACATCGACAAAATTTTGTCGATAATAAATTGTCGATAAAATTAAGCACTTATCAGATTTTTATCTCTGATTTTCGTGTTATTTTGGCAATAGAATCAGAAAATCCTCTTTGGTTCTGGCTTGTCCAGGTTAGGTTCAAAAAATCTTTTTCTATTATATTCCAAGAGCTTTTTCCAGAAATTCTTCTCTCGTCTTGCACTCTATGCACTGAGTGGTAACAGGACGTGCCTGAAGTCTTGCATTTGAGATGTCGTCTCCACAAGTTTCACATATTCCGAACGTATCATTTTCGATCCTTATCAGGGCCTCTTTTACCTTTTTAATCAGCTTGTGTTCCCTGTCCCTGATTCTAAGCTCAAAATTTCTTTCAGCCTCATGTGACGCTCTGTCGGTTGGGTCTGCAAAATTATCTTTAGGCACGGTCATTCCAGTAACAGTTTCGTCTGCATGAGATATGAGATCATTGAGTCTTTCAGTCAAAAGATTTTTAAAAAATTCCAGCTCTTTTTTTTCCATTTTTTTTATCCTTCACTTAATTTGATAGAGGTCAGTTATAAAAAATTGGCAGGTGATGATGCCAAAAATTGACAACTTTATACGCTTCAGTATGTAGATGTAAAGTATAAAATAAATCCTCATCCCAAAAACATATAAGATTAGTCCCCGTTCATGTTGTTGATATTAAAAATCTCTCTTGCAGCATTCAAGTAAAATGAATCATCCCTGTGATTTCCGGTATTTTTAAGAAACCGTATGGGGTCATGCATGATCTTACTTGTAATTGCCCGTGCCATCCGCTTGATGGCCTCCTGCTCCTCATCCCCAAGCTGCAGAGAACTTAAGGTCTTTTCTGTCTCTGCTTCGGTAATTTTTTCAATTTTTTCTCTGATTGCCACAATGGTTGGCACAACGTCAAGGTTTGAGAGCCATCTTTGAAACTTAATAACAGCCTCATCAACAAGCCTCTCACCCTTGACAGCCTCTTTTTTTCTCCCATCCATATTGTCATCAACAATATTTTGAAGATCGTCAATATCATAGAGATAAGCGTTGTCGATTTTATTTATTTCTGGATCTATATCTCTTGGTACAGCAATGTCGATAAAAAACAGCGGTCTGCTCTTTCGAAGAGACATAATTTTTTTGACATGAGATGCTGTCAGAACATATTCAGTTGCTCCGGTAGAGCTGACAATTATATCAACATCTTGAAGCATTCTCTCCCGCTCTTCGAACTTGACAGCTTTTCCATTAAATTTTTCTGCAAGAGTTACTGCATTTTCAAAGGTTCTGTTGGCAACAATGATTTTTTTTACTCCATGGGAAATAAGGTGCTCAATAGCGAGTTCCGCCATCTCTCCGGCACCAAGAAGCATGACTCTTCGCTCGCTTAAATCACTGAATATTTTATTGGCAAGCTCGATAGCAGCATAGCTTATGGAGACCGCATTATCTCCGATACCAGTCTCCCTTCTGACCTTTTTGGCGATGCTGAACGCCTTGTGCATGAGTCTGTTGATAATGACACCTGATGATTTATTTGCAATGGTGGCACGATATGCCGCCTTGACTTGCCCTAAAATCTGCGGTTCTCCAAGAATCATGGAGTCAAGACTTGATGCAACCCTGAATAGGTGTTTGATAGCATCACTGCCTCTGTAAATATATAAAGCCTCCTGAAAACGGCTGGCAGGCACATTTTTGTATTCAGACAAAAAGGATATCATTGCCTGTGTGCCATTTTCATGAGCTGGTATGAACAGAATCTCCATCCGGTTACAGGTTGAAAAGATCATTGCCTCTTTTATATCATCATTACTGATGAGAGATTTGAGAGCATTGCTCGTATCTTCAGCTGTAAATGCAAGTGCTTCTCTAAGTTCAACTGCCGCAGTTTTGTGATTGATTCCAATAAGTGTAATATCTGACATTATTTTCCGGTAATTATCTGTTTTTATTTTGTGAAAGGCTGATGATGTCCGCCAATCAGCAGATTGACGCCGAAAAGCGTAAAAAGAAGGACTCCAAATCCCAGAATTGTCATTATTGCAGATTTTCTTCCCCGCCACCCTGAAGTGAGCCGTCCATGAAGTAGGGCAGCGTAAATAAGCCAGGTTACTGCTGACCATATCTCCTTTGGGTCCCAGCTCCAGAAGGTTCCCCATACGTTCTTTGCATAGACAAGCCCTGTAATAAGGCCGACCGTCAACATTGTAAAACCAATAATAACGCTGTGGTAACTTGTGTTGTCAAGAAGATCGAGAGATGGAAGGCGTTTATAGAAAAAGCCCCGCTTTTTCTCTTTGATGGCCTTCTCTTGTATGAGATACAAAATGCCGGAACCGCACGCCAGTGCCAGAGCTGCCTCACCGGTAAATATCATGACAATATGAGATACTAGCCAGAATCCTTTTAGAAAAGATGCTTTTACAGGAGGAGTTTCATTTACCATAAAGGCGACACTCATCATTATTACAATAAGCGGTGAGGCAAAAAGCCCAAGTATTTTAAGGTTGAATTTTTGATTTAATACAATAAATGTACCAGACAGGGAGAGTGCTGCAATATATAGTGTCTGTTCAAGGTTATAGGCGGGCAGGGTTCCCATAATTATGGTTGTGATACATATCCCTGCAAAATGGAGTGCCGCACCAAGGCAAATCAATAAAAAACCATAGTTCTGAAACTCATCTTTCTGCTTGAAAAGATATGTTATATATGCAGCCATACTTGCTGCATATACTGCTGTTGAAATTACGAACAGGGTGTGCGAAGCGTTTTCCAGTGTCATTTTTATTCTCCGGAAATAAGGTCTTTATGAAATAAAATTGCAGCCATCCATAAAATATTTAGTTTTGAAATGGCTGCCAAGAATCTGCTCAAGTATGCTTTCTATTCCTGCCTCATCACCCGAGGCAATTTTTTCAAGCAGGTTAGAATTAACAAGCTCTCTGAAAATTAATGCATTGGCTTCCGTTGAATTGTTCTCTGCAAGAAGCATCTTTCTGATTCTGCCCATGAGGTTCAGGAATGAGGCATACTCCTGGCCAAACTGAAGTTCAAGATCTTTTCTAAGTTTTTTGGCAAGGGCTGGGCTGTTACCGGATGTGGAGAGTGTAATTACAAGATCTCCTCTTTGTACAATGGAAGGAAGTACAAATGAGCTCCCTTCGGGAAAATCTGCAATATTGCAAAGAATATCTCTCTTATGTGCATCCTGAGCAATCCTGCGGTTGAGCTGCATATTGTCTGTTGCCCCTATCACCAGAAATATGGAATTAAGATCATTGATATCATAGTTTTTTTTAATACATTGGATGGTAGTGTCAGTAATGTTTATATTTTTAGCAAACTTATCAGAAAAGAGAGGACTTATAACGGTAACGTATGCTCCGCACCTTGCAAGAGTCAAGGCCTTTCTTGCCCCCACACTGCCACCACCTACAACAAGACAATTTTTGCCGACCACATCAAGGCATATGGGATAATATTTAAGATCAGGCTGCTGATTCAATCGAATTTCTCCTTGTTTGTAAAAAACAGGTATTATAGAGTAAAAACATATATTATTTCAATCTGATTTTTAAATGTTTTGCTTAAAGATTTGATATCTTTTTAGTAGTTGTCAAATAAGCTATTGTGTAAACTTAATAAACTAATCAAATATTCAACTTTAAAAAACGGGAGTTTATTAGATGATCATAGATTTTCATACCCACATTTTTCCTGATGATATCTGCAATTCACGGGAAAATTATTTTGATAATGAGCCTGCATTCAAGCTGCTGTACAACTCTCCTTCATCAAAAATAGCAAGTGCACCCGATCTGCTTCAGATTATGGATGAAGAGGAGGTAAAGCTGTCCGTTATCTTTGGTTTTCCCTGGAAAGACGGAGATACAGCCATAAAAAACAATGATTATATAATGGAATCTGTTGCCAAATATCCTGACCGGTTTAAGGGTTTTGCATGTTTTGACATGGAGTGGGAAGGTGCTGCAAAAGAGACTCAAAGATGCATAAAAGGGGGGCTTTGCGGTGTGGGAGAGCTTGCTTTTTATCTTTCAGGCATAGATGATCAGGCACTTTCCCGTCTGGAGCCTGTCATGGAGGTCTGCATGAAAGCTGGTAATCTTCCGGTTATGATCCATACTAATGAGACTGTTGGGCACAAGTATCCAGGCAAAACACCTAATACCCTGGAACAGATTTATAAACTTGCCAAGCGATTTCCTGAGAACAGGATAGTTCTTGCACACTGGGGCGGTGGAATCTTTTTTTATAATCTTCTGAAAAAAGAGTCAAAAGGTGTTCTTAAAAACATATGGTATGACACAGCCGCATCTCCTTTTCTGTATGACAGTGCCATATACAGGGTAGTTCGAGAAATAGGGTTGATGGATAAAATTGTTATGGGAAGTGATTACCCTCTGCTTAAACCCTCGAGGTACTATAAAGATATCAATGACTCGGGTATATCAAAAGAGGAAAAAGAGAAGATTATCGGGAAAAATGCCATGCTGCTTATGGGGTTGTAGAAAATAGTGGAGAAGATAAATTATTTTTTTGATAACGGCCATGCCCTGATGGGCACAACGAAGAATGAAAGTCTTATGATTGTGTCCTTTCGGCAAGCCAGCGTGAATTAAACTCCAGAAATTGATAAAATAGCCTCCAAAAACAATTCTCAAAAGGAGGCAATATGACCTATCAAAAAGAGTTATCATCAGAGAGCAGATTAAACAATGTAAAATCCGAGTTTGAGATCTGGCGTACAACCAGAACAAGTCAGAAACCAATTCCCTCATACCTGTGGGATATGGCAGTAGATCTGTATCCAGCCTTAACAGTCAACAAAATTTCCTCCACACTCTCCTTAAGTTACACAGGTTTAAAGCAGCGTGTGGAGCAAAAGTCAAAGCAAATTTCAGTGAGGGCAGATGAGAAACCTGCGTTCATAGAGTTAGAATTTCCACAGCCATCTGTGTCTATATCAGAATGCGTGGTGGAGATGGAAGAGAGCGGTGGTGCAAAACTCAGGATCTGTTTCAGGGGCAAACCTGACATTGATCTGCTTGAACTTTGCAAATCATTCTGGAGGCGGCAGGCATGATTCAGATTACTCCACATATGAGAATTATGGTTGCAGTGGAACCAGTTGATTTCAGACAGGGTATAGATGGCTTGGCCCGTCTTTGCAGAACAATTTTCAAGCAGGATCCTTTTTCAGGTTATCTGTTTGTTTTCCTGAACCGTGGCAGAACGTCGATGAAAATTCTGTGCTATGACGGCCAAGGATTCTGGGTGTGTCAAAAAAGGCTGTCCCAGGGCAGATTTAAATGGTGGCCCAAGAGTCATCAAGAGGATCTGAAGAGGCTTTCTGTCCACGAACTTCAACTTCTTATCTGGAATGGAGATCCGGAGAGCTCAAGCGTCTCAGCAAAATGGAGAGAGCTGGTCAATTAAATTTTTGTTGGAAGATGCAAATTTTTCTCTTACATTTTTCATTCAGATATGTTTTATTCTCCGCCCCATGAGAAACGGCTGCAAAAAATATAAAGAGGCTACCTCCTCAATGAAAGCTTTGAAGCAGATACATCTGAAGCTTGAGGATATCAATGCCCTTTTGGAGCGGATTGAATCCAGAACGCTTGTGGATGAGGATTACAAAATCATCATGGCCATGGCAGAGACTATTACCTGCCTTGGTCAGTCTCTGGAGCAAAAAGATGTCTCTATCAGGCGTCTGCTCAAAATGCTTTTTGGTGTTAAAACAGAAAAGCTGGCCAAAATTCTTAAAGCAAATAATAACGGTTCCTCTGCAGACGTCCCAGGTAACTCAACTGATGAAGGCCCTTCTGTTCAGGACGATGGTTGTGCAAAACCTGAAGATCAGAATTCTGATGAGAAAAAAGGGGCAGATAATACAGGATCAAAACCGGCAGGTCATGGTCGTAATGGTGTTGATGCCTTCTTTGGAGCAACAAAAATATTTGTTCCCCATACGACGATTATAAACGGTGGGCCATGCCCACTGTGCCCAAAAGGCAAGACATATAAGGTCAAGCTCCCAACCGTAACTATAAGATTTTCAGGTTCATCCCCTTTGCAAGGTACAGTTTATGAACTTGAAAAGCTACGCTGTAATTTATGTGGTGAGATCTTTACCGCTGAGGCTCCGGACAATATCAACGGTTGCAGAAGTTATGACGCATCAGCAAGAGCTGCCATTCCTATTTACAAGTATGGATTTGGAATGCCCTTTAACCGGATTGAAGATCTTCAGAAGATGGTTGGCGTTCCACTGCCTGCACTAGGCCAATATTGCCCTCCTGAATCAGATCAAGTAGATTCTGCATCCATACTCTCTGAAATTCAAGTGCTATCTTGACCACAAGCCTTAGATTGG
>JADGBC010000051.1 GCA_015231705.1 Desulfamplus sp.
CTCTTTGGGGTACTCATCCTTAACTTTATTAAATATGCCATCTACCATTGAGACTAATGCCTCATATTTTGTAAAATGTGCTTTAAAATCCATGGGCATGGAATTAATCCTTTATGTGAAAGTCTCTTGAAATAGCAGTAATCATGCGACTTTCATTCTTCGTTGTGGCCAAGAGCAATACCTCGCTCCGGCCGTGCCGGTTATTCTGTTTTTAAATTTATTAACTCTATTTTCCTATGCAGAACTTGCTGAAAATCTGATCAAGAATATCAATGCCAGCACCATCTCCCGTGATCTCTCCCAAAAAGTCAATAGCACTTCTGATATCAATTGCCAAAGTCTCTTCTTGAAAGCAGTATCCGGACAAATTCTGCCTTGCTTGTTCAAGTGCAGATGATGCCTTCTTAAGTGCTGTTTTATGCCTTAAATTGGGAACAACCAAAGATGACAGATTTAGATTACTGGTTGCAATCTGAGTGATTTTTTTCCTGAGATTATCAATGCCAATGCCTTGTGTTGCCGAAATGGCTATAATCGGTATAGCTGAAGTCTCTGCAGGTAGCGTAAGGAGATCTTCTTTATTGATTTTATCCACCTTGTTCAGAACAAGAACTGTTTTTTTGTCACCAGGAACAATCGCTTCCAGCTCTTTTTTTATAATAGCAACCCCTCTCCTTTTTACTGATTCAACATCCTCCATAAAAAGAATCATGTCAGATTCGAGTATATGCTGCCTTGCCCTCTCAATACCTATCTTTTCAACAGGATCATCAGTTTTGTGCATACCTGCTGTATCTGAAATAACAAAGGGAATTCCATTAATGTTGAGACTCTCTTCTATAAGATCCCTTGTAGTTCCTGGAAATGCGGTGACAATAGACCTCTCTTTTTCCAGAAGTCGATTCATAAGACTTGATTTACCAACATTTGGCGGTCCGCATATAGATAGTTTAAGCCCATCTCTGAGAAAGTGAGCATCTTCATACTGCTTTATTCCGTTATTACAGATATCCATTATATTCATTATAACTTCAATAGCGTGATCAGCAGGAAGAATATCTCCGGTATCTTCTGGAAAATCAATTAGAGCTTCAACTTTAGTCAGAAGCTCAATTAGCTCTTCTCTTGCATTTGTGACAGTACTTTTAAAGTACCCCAAGCCTTGAGAGAGTGCAATTTTAAGAGAGTTGGAAGATCTTGCATTAATAATATCCGCAACTGCCTCTGCTTGGGTTAGATCAATTCGACCATTTAAAAATGCTCTTTTGGTAAATTCTCCGGGTTGTGCAAGGCGTACACCCATTGAAAGAACCTGCTCAAGAATGGTTTGCATAACGATGGGGCCAGAATGGGCATGAATTTCAACCACATCCTCAGCAGTATATGAGCGGGGTGCAAACATTGGAATAACAAGCACCTCATCCAGCACATTACCGGTAACAGTATCAAAAATATACCCGTGAGTAACCCTATGAGATTCAGTAAAAGAGGAAGCACAAGAATTGGGGGTAATAAATTGAGGGGAAGTATTCATGTCAGCAGATAGCTGCGGATCCCTTGAAACTGGTTGCTCTGTTGAGACCTGTTGATCTGCTGCACTCCGAGGTTTTTTTCCAAACAATGCACAAACGACCTCTATTGCCCTGGAGCCAGAAACTCGGATAATACCGATACCTCCAGCTCCGGGAGGGGTTGCAATGGCGGCAATAGTATCTGTTATCATTAGCCTGTTTTCTTATTGTTCCTGTTCAGCAATTTCAATCCAAGAATAATTACAGAGAAGCCGCCTATTTTGCTTTGGTTGTTTAGCATAGATCTATTTTCTAAATGCTTTCCTACGTTTGAACGAACTCTTTTTAGGGAATATAACAAGCCTTCTGTAATAACCTTCTCCCATACTCTGGGTCCTGACCCTTGTGTCATCCTTAAGGGCAAGGTGAACAACTCTTCTGTCCTGTGCTGTCATTTGGTTAATTGTAGCAGGTTTGCCGGTTTTTTTTGCTTTGTCTGCCATCTTGTAAGCAAGAGTTCTGAGATTTGCCTTTCTTGTCTCCATATAGCCCTCAATGTCAACCTTGAGTCTGACTCTTGATTCACTATATCTATTTATGATCTTGTCAGTAAGGAACTGCATTGCTTCAAGCGTTTGCCCTCTTCTTCCAATAAGAACTCCGGAACTCCCCCCTTCAACCTTTAAAAGCAGCCTGTCCTCATCGCTTTGGGCAACAACAGTTGCACCATCGGTAATCATTTCCACCATCTTCTGAAGAGCCTCTCTGCCGATACGCATAGCTTCCTCAGAAACATTAACAGGGATTTCTCCCTTATATTTAGGTGGATATCCGTCATCCCTTTCGTCATATATTTCTGAAATATCGCTATTCAGCGATGATTCATCATCCCACCCTGCTTGGTCTTCAAAGTTACTATCTGAACCTTCGCTATCTGTTACAGTGCCCGATTCAGTATCCTTATCTGTTCTAATAATGCTTTTGTTATCTCCAGCATCTGCTACAGAGGTGGCAGTACTCCTGTCGTCTATAGCTTTAGCCAAGGGATCAGAGAGTATGTTTTGCTCCCCATCGGATACAATGATCGTATCTGGGATAAGTGCGGCCTGAGCCTCATGTACTGCTGCAGAGTTGGCATCAGAAGCTGTAGCCTTCTGCTCATCGGATCTTGTTGCTGCAGCCTGATCGATAGAGTCCATGGCATCATTAAGGACATTGTCTCCATCAGCTCTCAGCCATGTATCCTTTTTTCTGATGCGGTTCTTTCGGTTGTAGGGTTTGGCTGTGGCAGGCTTGCCGTCCTCAGTTTTCCTCTTAGACGACCTTCTTGAAGCAGGTTTTTCAACAAATTTTTTTTGAGCACCAGATACTTCAATGTCCACTGTTTCGGTTGAGGAGTCCTCAATATTATTTTTTTCTGTCAGGTTTTTTTCAACAATCTGTTTTCTTGCAGCTACTTTTTTCCCGGACGTCCTCCCTCTCCTTGGTCTTGAAGTTACCGGCTTATCAGCAAGACTCTGCTTTTTATTATCTGAAGATTTTTTGCCTTCAGAATATTTATCGCTCTCAGGAGGATTCTCATTGACTGCAGATAGAGAAGTTCTGTTGTCTGAAGAAGCTTCCCCTGAAGTGAGATCTCCAGATGGCTGGGTTTCTGAAGAGAGAGGCTCATTTGGTTGGGTTATATTTTTACCAAAGGCTTCGTCCACTATGGACATCACACCTGCTCTGTCACTGTCATAAGAGACGGCTCTAGTAGATGTGTTATTATCTTTTTTTTCAGGCAGCGTAACTCTGATTCTTGCTTTTTTTACACCCACAATACCAAATATACCAGTGGAGCCTGAAGAGATAACATCATATACAAGATTTTTTTTTGAAACATTTAATGCCAGGCATGCTTTCTCAATAGCAGTTTCAACATTTCTGCCATCGAATTCCTGAGTCTGTTTCATAGTACCTCCATGATTTACAAAAATTTCCTTTGAATGTAATACTGTTGGCCAATAGAGATCAGGTTGTTAACAAGCCAGTACAAAACAAGTCCTGATGGGAAATTGATAAATATGACTGTCATGAACAGAGGCATAAACATCATGATCTTTGCCTGGGTAGGATCTCCAACTGCAGGGGCCATCTTCTGCTGAAGAAACATGCTTGCCCCCATGATTATGGTAAGGACAGGGATACCATACGGGGCGTGCATAAATGGAATTGCCAAATCGAAATTGAAGAGGCGGTCGGGTGAAGAGAGATCGTTGATCCATCCTATGAAGGGTGCATGACGTAACTCTATGGCCTGATAGAGCATTCTGTAAAGAGCAAAAAATATGGGCATCTGAACAAGCATTGGAAGACAACCGCTCATGGGATTGACTTTGTATGTCTTGTAGAGATTCATCACCTCCTGGTTCATCCTCTGCTTATCATCTTTATACTTTTCTCTGATCTGGTTCATAATGGGCTGGAGTTTTCTCATGTCATTCATTGATTTATAGCTTTTGGTACCCAAAGGCCAGAAAGCCAGCTTTATGAGAATAGTAAGAATAATAATGGCAATGCCGTAATTGGGTATGAAGTCGTGTATCATATTCATTCCGATCAGGCATGGCTTTGCAAGTATATCAAACCACCCGAAGTTGATTGCTTTTTTCAGGTTGTTTTTGTATTCACCCAGCACTTTAAGGCTTTTTGGGCCCATGTAGCACTGAAAGGAGAGTTGAATCTGTTTGCCAGGATCAACTCTCTCCATAGACTGAATATATCTTGTAATAACAAAGGAGTCAGTACCTGAAAGTTTGATAGTAGATTCCACAGGATTGAGAGGGATAATGCAGGATATAAAGTATCTGTCGCCGTTGCCAGCCCACTCCACAGTTCCTTGCAATCTGTTTTTATCACTTTTGTTGTCCCTGGCATTTTCCTGGATATCTGTAGGTGCAACAGTTTCAAGCGTACCATTAATGTAAGCCTCTGGTCCATAAGCACCAAACTGTGAAAAGGCAGCACCTTCTTTGGTAAGAGCAAATGGCATTGAGATCTCGACAGCATCTTTTAAAGGCATGCCAGAGCCGTTTTTAATAATGATATCAAGGCCTATAAGATACGTTGAGGCTGAAAAGGAATATATTTTTTCAACAACAATTCCATGGGGAGATACCCAGGAAAAAGAGAGTTTTTTTTCACCATCACCAAGGTAAATGTCTGTTGACTCTGTGTCGGCTCTGAATATGGCGTTATCAAGTCCCTGAATGCTTTTCCCCTCCAGATCCAAAGAAAAGAGTCCAGCATTAAGTTCCGGTGCGATCATCTGTTTAAATGGAGAGTTGTTTTGAGTACCCTCTTTGAACATCTTAAGGATAAGGCTGGTCACAGATGCCTGTTTTTCAGATATGTTAATATCATAGATGGGGCTGCTAATTTTTATGTCTCTGAAATTTGCAGGTACCTGCGAAGAAGAAGACCCACTGCCATCTGTCAATGGGGTAGAGCCATCAGCAGATGTATTCGTATTTGCTCCATTTACCGGACTAAAATCTTTAACAGCAGACCCTGCAGGTGATGTGGAGGGGTTTTCTACCCCTGAATTACTGGTGTTTTCAACCTGAGATTGCTGTTTGTTTGTTTCGGGGCCAACAAATAGTATATTCCACCCCGCTATTACAACTATAGAAAGGATAATGGCCATAAACAACCGTTTTTGCTCGTCCATCTTGTCTCCCACAATGAGTGATGAATAATATTTTACTTGATGTATGTTTTCATAAGATTTGGATAACATCCATGGCAGATCAGCCTGCCACAAATAACAATGAAAGTCTCATAATGAAAAATATTTAAAAAGCTTTTGGTATAACCGGCACGGCCGGAGCGGGGTTGTGGCTTCCGGCCACAACGAACCATGAAAGTCACATAAGCACAGCTATTTAAAGAGACTTTCTTATAAAATGAGAATATTTTTTTGGATAAGAGAAATATTAAGATGGCAATTCAATTTAAGGAACAGGGTCAAACCCTCCGGGATGAAATGGATGGCATTTTAATACTCTTTTTACAGCAAGAAAAGAACCTTTGATGCTGCCATATTTAATAACAGCATCAAAGGCATATTGTGAACATGATGGGTAAAAACGGCATGCAGGCCCAATCAGAGGTGATATAAGATATTGATACAATCTAATAAACAGTAAAAGTATCCACTTCACAGGCAGATACCTTTAAGTTTTAAAAATCTGAATTGGTGAATATGCACGGAGCGTTTCATCATCAGATTTCTGTTATTTTCTTGAAAAGCTTATCAAGTTCATCTGGCACCTGTGAATTTGACAGGTAAGATGCATATTTTCTTGCTATGATATTAATATCCCGATTCCCTGATATTGTCTCTCTTCTGTTTCGATAGTATTCTCTGATAATCCGTTTGATTCTGTTCCGTTCAACAGCGTTCCCCACTTTTTTTGACACGGTGATCCCAATACGATTGTTATCAGCTTCGCCATCAAGTACGGCTGCTATGAAATAACGATTCTGTACCATTTTACCCAGTAAGGATAATTTAACGAACTGAGATCTCTTAAGTATCCGGTCAGTTTTAGGAAACGAATTGCTACCCAATTTAATAAACCTTTTTTTTACTGCTAAAATGCATTCTCATTTTTAGGACTCAGAACAGCCCTGATCGTTTGGGAATTTCAATCTGCCAGAAGTTATCCGAATCTTATTTGATGCGGATTTCCCAGTTTTACCCGTATTGACTATTAAGGTTAAAATGTGTATCTACCCAGAAAAATGAGAAAACCCCTTAGAACAGGTCTTCAGGATCATGCGGTCAGTTTTTTTCTGCCTTTTGCTCTTCTGCAGTTTACAAGGCGTCGTCCTCCGACAGTGGACATTCTTTTCAAAAAACCATGGTTCCTTGCCCGTTTCAGTCTGCTTGGCTGAAATGTTCTTTTCATAGCTTAAAATCCTTATAGCTTAAAATCATAAATAGTATCAATAATTACAACAACACATCAATAATCACTCATTAATGCAGTCAACCATAATAAACACAAAATTTTAATTCATTATCTGGCATGTGTCAAGATTGATTCTCTTAATGATTGATATATTTTAAATACTACCTTTCAAACCGATAGTTTCTGCCACCTTTCGCATTCCCATGATGGTCTCAGTGATAAGTTCCAACCTTTCAATCCCCATCATCTGTGCCCCTTTTTCAATAATGGCCCTGTCAACCCCTGCTGCAAAACGTTTGTCTTTCCATTTCTTATTAACAGATTTTGCAGTGAGGTCCAGAACACTTACCGATGGCCTCATCAATGCTGTACTGGCAATTAAACCTGTTAATTCATCCACTGCATAAAGGGTTTTTTCAAGCATCGACTCTGGTTCAAATTCTGAACATATTCCCCATCCGTGGCTTATAACTGCCCTGATGTACTCCCATGGCCATCCGTGCTCCTCAAGTATTGTTCTACTTTTTGAACAATGCTGATCAGGATAAAGATCATAGTCAAGGTCATGTACAAGTCCAATAACCTGCCATTTTTCTCGATCTTGCCCAAATCTGTCTGCGAAATGGCCCATAACGCCCTCTACAGCAAATGCATGACGGATGAGACTTTCGCTTGTATTGTATTGTTTCAGTATCTTCAGAGCATCGCTTCTTGAGGGGATAAATAACTGATCTTGTTTTTGATAGCTAGAAGACCTGTCATGTTGTTCAGAACGGATCAATTCACTCATCTATAATCTCTCCATAAGGCGGCATCATTATGCTAGCTTGATGAAAACTTTATGTTCAACAAGAGATAGTGAGTGGATATATCCCTTGATAAACTTCTGATCTCCAAAAATACTTACAAGCCGGATTCCGTCATCATCGGGAATCACCTTGTCAACGGCCTCCATAATAAGGCGGTGCTCCTTGCTTTCATTTTCTATGATGTAAGCACTTGCTTCGCACATTTTTTATAAACTCCTTGTGAACAAAATCTTTTTTGTTTACCGTGAAAATGGATCACATTTTTATATTAGTGGGTGATTGATACACAATCATATTCGTTTAACAATAAATAATTACTTTTGCAAAAAAAATTACTTAAGAGAACTTGATTGTTTGCTCAAGAAAGGCTTCTTCATGCCTGTCAATCAGATCATCAACAAGCTGTGGAAGAGGGAGCGATGTCAAACCAACTATCTCAATGTTCTCCTGGGTAAGTGGGATTAGAATTTTTTTTGCTGGAGAGAGTGCAATTGCTTCAGCCATTTCTGGGGTGAGCTCTCCCATCATTGCATTTGGCATTATTATTCCCACAGTACCTATGATATAATCCGCACTTTTTACAGTATGTACAATGGCATTTATGCCCGAAGCCCCTCTGTTGGCATGAGCTTTGAGCATTTGGGCTGTTGCAATGGCATTGGTGCCAAGGGCAAGAATCTCAATACTTTCTCCAAAGCGGTCTTTGAGTTTGCGGATAATAGTTGAGCCAATTCCGCCACCCTGTCCATCTATGACGCATATTTTTTTTAATGTATTATTCATAATAAAATTTCTATTAGCTTTGATGCCACATTATGTCAAGTTCTAATCAATATTGAATTTTAATGCTATTGAATCAAGATATTCTCGCAAAAAAAATTTAGAAAGACGTTATTGAACGCGGAGTTTAGTAAATTGGCTTTTTACGGGGGAATTATGATAAATCCGATAATTCCTATTATAACACCTGATATAAAACCAAACACATGAGCGGATACATCAGTGTATTCTCCTCCGCTCATAATTCCAACAAAAGCTGCTCCTGAAGCCATGACAAAAATTGCCGAATCTCTTAGTTCCGCAAGAAAACCTTTCTTAAATCCAGAAACAGTGTTGCCAAATATCTGTATGGGGCTGAGATCCTTATATTGTCTGATTGTATTATATCGTCTTTTCATCTGAAGTGACACAAGAACCCCTACTGCACCCATAACGGCTGTGGATGCCCCTATGGAGATATGAGCACTCCGGAACATATATGCATTTAGAAGATTTCCAGCAGCACCGGACAAAATAATCAAGAATATACCCTTGCCAGTACCTATAGCACTGCAAAGGGGAATGGCCAGCAAAAGAATACCAGCCACATTACCTGCAAGATGTTCAATATCAGAATGAAACATCAGGGCCGTTACAGTGCGGTAATATTCTCCTTGAAGAATGTAGAGTGCCGATGCCCCATATTTAAGAACCATCTCGCGGTGATTATTGTGAAATATAGTTGCTGCATGAACGGCACAGAGCAATATGGCAGACGCAGAGGCTGAAATTATGGCACTTAGGGTTAAAACAAACCTTCTCTCAAATAGATCTTTGAAAGCAGGGGCTCTGCTATCGAAGAGCTTAAACTCATTGGTACTATTATGATCGCAGTGCTCACGGTCACAGTTTGTCATACAACAGGCACAATTTGCAGTATAATCAAGCCCATAACTGCTGCAATTTTGTTTGGAACAATAACGGTTTTTAGAGCAATAACCGTTTTCATAATAAAAAAGAGAAATTGCCTCCTCGGCAAGCTCAATTTCCAGCTCACTATTGTTCAAAATTAATTCATAACCATCACTGTTGCTGAATCCATTACGACGATATTCCAGGCGGGCTTGAATACCCTGGGATTCAAGCACAAGGAGGAGAGTATCTGCCTCCTCCTTGTTGTTTACAGTAAATCTGTCGTCTTGAGCAATAGATCGACACAAGATGCTATCGATCTATATCTGTTGATCTTAACATCAGTTTGTCCCTTTTGCTTTCTCTTCGTCTCTCAATGCCCTTCTGAGGACTTTACCAACGTTGGAGACAGGTATTTCATCTCTGAACTCAATGACTCTTGGCCGTTTATAGCCAGCCATATTATCCTTGCAGAACTGCTGCATCTCTTCGCTGGTAACTTTGGCACCAGCTTTAAGTTTGATATATGCTTTTACCTTTTCGCCGCTTCTCTCATCAGGAAGGCCGACTACAGCCGCAAGTTCAACCGCCGGATGTTTGTATATGGTATCCTCTACATCTCTTGGATATACGTTGAATCCACTTACAATGATCATATCTTTTTTACGATCAGTGATAGTTATGTATCCATCCTTGTCAATATTGCCGATATCTCCTGTTAAAAAGTAGCGTTTACCGTCAATTTCCCTGAAGACCTCATCATTTGCATCAGGTCGTTTCCAGTAGCCCTTCATGACCTGTGGGCCACACACGGCAATCTCTCCATCTTCCCCACGAGGCAACTCGTTTGTACCGGTTTCAATATCAATTATTTTTACATCAGTACCAGGTATGGGAAAGCCTATTGAACCTATTCTGCGGGTCTCCTTGAATGAAGGGTTACAGCATACGGCAGGAGCAGTCTCTGTAAGGCCATAAGCTTCAAATATTATAGAACCTGTCTTTTCCTCAAACTGGCGGCATACTTCGGGTGGAAGCGGTGCTCCTCCTGAAAGACATCCCATGAGAGAGGATATATCAAATTTATCTAAGAGAGGATGGTTTGTAAATGCCACAAAAATGGTAGGAACAGCTGTCATGAATGTTGGTTTGTGCTTTTGAACAATTTTCAATACTTCTGTAAAAGGCGGGTTTCCTGCTCTGGGATCCGGAACACAGATCAGGCGGTTGCCAGTTTTTGCGGCCAGAAGAAGGGCACTGTTAATACCAAAAACATGATACCATGGCAGAATTCCAATAAAGGTATTCAATCCACCTTGCTTGAGTTTTTCAGGTTTTGCTCCTGGTTTATGGGGAAGCATGAAGTATTCAAGAACAGCTTCAAGGTTATATGTGAAATTTGTATGAGTAAGCTCAGCCCCTTTGGGCACTCCTGTTGTACCGCCAGTGTATAGCATTACTGCTGTATCCTTGTCAGGATCAACTTTTATCTGGGGCGGAGTCGGGGCGGAAGATGCCACAATATCATCAAACATTAAATGTCCCTTCTGATGTTTTTCAGCCTTTGGAATTTTTCCAAGAAGACCGCCGAGAATCCCTTTTAGTTTTGGAAGGTAAGATTTTATATTGCAGATGACCACGTCTTCGACATCAGTATCCTTGATCGCTTCAACAGTGCTTTTATAAAAAACAGGGTGATCCATACAGAAGACCATCTTGGCTCCGGAATCGGAAAGTTGATGGTTGAGCTCTGTCGGGGTGTAAACCGGATTACAGTTAACACAGACAGCTCCTGCCTTTAAAATACCAAAGAATATTTCCGGAAAATGAGGGAGATTGGGAAGAAAAATGGCAACCTTATCCCCTTGTTTTATTCCCCGTCTTGCCAGAAAGTTGGCAATTCTGTCTGCAGTGTCTTTTACCTGGGCAAATGTTCTGGTGGCATCGCTGAAGATTGTATATACTTTGTTGGGATACTTGCGTGCTGAATTATCAAGAAAATCAGTTAACGGATAACTGTAACCAGATACATCATGTGCCACACCTTCTGGCCAGAACGGGGTCTCCCATTTTTTTGTGCTCATTGCCTATTCTCCTTTGATTTCTTCTGTTTTTTGTTAATAATCTGCTTGTTTTTTGTTCTCGCGTTCTTGTTCAAAAATTTCAATTTAACAATGATGATCTCGTAAAAAGTCATTTTTCAAAAATTTTACGAGTGAATCAACAATAACTACTGCAAAATGATTGTATCTCGCAAGTCATAATCTGTTTATATCTCTCCAAATAACCACTACATGTAGAGATATATTGGAAGTTGACACTGCACATGTTGTATGAGAAATGAGAAGTTATGACTCACGAGTTATATTTAAGAAAGGAATTTATCAAATATTTGAACAATGATATCTCCTTGATCTTTAAAAGAGTTCACTGGAATCATCTTTTCCCTCTCCTGAAGATTTAAATGGTGTACCATCTTTCGTAGTTCAAGATAGACCCTTTTTAGATGCTCACAATCTTCTTGAGTTAGAATATTCTCATTTGCAAGTGTCTCAAGAAGACGGACATTATCTGTCCATACTGTTAAGGCAGGGTGTTCATATGCGTGCTGAAGCACAAGATATTGAACCAAAAATTCAATATCCACAATTCCTCCTCTGCCCTGCTTAAGGTCAAACATATGGGGTTCAGATTTGAGGTGCTCCTTTCGCATACGCTCTCGCATCTCCCGCACCTCTTTTTTCAGTAATTCAGTTTCTCTTTTTATGCCAAGAGTTCTCTGGCGTATATCGTTAAACAGCTTTTGAATAGCCGGATCACCTCCAATCGGGCGGGCACGGATAATGGCCTGATGTTCCCATGTCCATGCTTCGTTTTTTATATAGTCCTGAAATGCATCAATATGACTTACAATCATTCCTGACTGACCACTTGGTCTAAGGCGCATGTCGGCCTCATAGAGCTTGCCGGCCTGAGTATGAAGAGTCAGAGCACTGATAATTCTCTGGCCAAGAAGGGTGTAAAAACGGATGTTTTCAATGCTTCTTTCTCCCCCTTCCGTATATCCGTCACTGCCTGAATATATAAACACCATATCAAGATCAGATTTGTAACCAAGCTCGATTCCGCCGAGCTTGCCGTAAGCAATGGCTGCAAATCCAGGAGAGAAAAATTGAGAACATGGCGATGCAGAGTAAGTTGATGAAAGTGGTGATCCTTCGGGTTCATCATCCGCATAGAAAGAGGAGGCATTTTTACCGGAATAAGTATCAGCAGCATTGATACTGCTATCGGTACAGCTATCTAATCTTTTATCATGCTTAGTACGCTTGCCATGTTTTTGTGACAAGTTTTGATTTTGCGGTATACCATACTTTTTAACTGTATGGTTCCAGGATATCTCAATTACCTTGTTCATAACCGTTTCAGCTATTTCTGTCAAACGGTCGCTCACTTTCATAAGAGGATAGTTTCCACTTAGGTCTGCCGCAGCTACTCTCAGAGTCATCACCTGTTTGAAAATGCACAGCTCCTCTAACTGAAATTCAAAATCTTCAACTGGAATATGTGCCATACGGCGTTCAATCTCACTTTCCATCTGAGCCCTGTCCGGTGGCGTGTAGAGGGTCGAAGGTGCAAGCAGCTCATCAAGAAGAGCAGGGTGCAAGGAGAGAAAAGATATTATCCAGGGACTTCTTGCCGCAAGAGTGACAAGATTATCAAGTGCCTGAGGTTTTTCAACCAGCAAAGATAGATAACAAGTTCTTCTTTCAATAGTAATGATAAGGTCAACAAGACGCTTAAGGACAGTTTCTGTGTTGAATCCATAATTTGATCCCATTATATAACCTGAACTGGTCGCGTGATAACTTGAACTGGTGGTACGCGTACTTTCGGAAGCTGCTGTATTGCTTTCGGAAGCGGCTGCATTGTTATCGGAAGTTGCTGTATTACTATCGGTACAAACCAGCGATTTGCTCTCCTGGCCGATTTTGTGAACAAGCAGCGGAATAAGACGATCCAACCTTTTTCTGCCACTTGATGTAAGTTTTTTTGTATTGGTATGTTCAGCAAGGCTCTTTAGAATATGAGACAAATGGGCACAATCCTCAAAGCCTGACACTTTATAGCCGGAACTGTCAAACTGTGGATCACTTATATTTTGCCAGATATACTTGAGATCATCAATTTCAAAATCTGGTTTCTCTTCGCTTTCCGAGGCAAGCAGATTGATAAAATGTCCATGAACTCTGGCCATATGTGCATTTAGCACTGTATAGAAATCTTTTTCTACAAATCCCATAGAAATGGCAAGACGCAGCTTTTCATCCTCTTTTTCAGGAAGATCATGGGTCTGCAGGTCGTTGTACTGTTGCAATCTGTTCTCCACTTTACGCAAAAAGCAGTATGCTGCAGCAAGTTCATCACCTGTTTTGGTATCAATGCAGTTTCTGTTGACCAGAAGCTTTAATATCTTGAGGATTTTCAACTCCTGAAATTCAGGTTCAACACCACCTCTGATTAACTGAAATACCTGACCAAAAAACTCAATTTCGCGGATACCTCCGGCACCGAGTTTAATGTTATTTTTAAAGCGTTTATCCCTGACTTGAAGGGAAATCCTCTTTTTCATCTCTCTGAGTGCATCAAAAGAGCCATAATCAAAATATCTTCTGTACACAAATGGGTTGAGGCTTTTTAGCAGGGTATAACCGGCTGCAATGTCTCCGGCAATCGGGCGGGCTTTTATAAGAGCATAGCGTTCCCACTCCCGCCCCTGGGTCTGGTAATACTCCTCCATAGTGTAGCAACTCATGGCAAGAGGGCCATTGGCACCAAAGGGACGCAAGCGGGTATCTACACGAAAAAGTGTTGTACCACTCATGGATGAATCAAACACCTTTAAGAAATTTTTGCACATTTTTGTGAAAAATTCTCCTGTGGTATTAAATCTGCTTTTTTTTAATCGTGTATCTTCTATTTCTAAAGAGGCCTTTTCAGAATCTTCATTTGATCTGTACTCATCTTCAAATAAGTAATCTTCAGGGTATGCAAAAATAAGATCAATATCTGATGAGAAATTCAATTCACCGGCACCAAGTTTTCCCATGCCAAGAACAATGATTTTTTGAACATTACCGCGGCTGTCAAGGGGTGTTCCGTATGTGAAACAGAGTTTATCATAGATAAAGCTAATTGCTTTGTCAACACAAGCCTCTGCAAGATCAGACAAATCTTTTAAAGTCTGCTCTAAGGTGGCTTTTGCTGTGAGATCCTGCCAAGCAATTCTCACCATTTCTCTCTCTCTTGTTCGTCCAAGAGCAGATTTCAACTCCATATCGTCTTTGACATTTTTTATCTGAAGTTCAAGTTTGAGATTATACTCATCATCATTGTATGAACGTTCAAGATCTCCTGATTCAACAAGATCAACAAGAATTGAAGGATCTTTTATAAGGGTAGAGGCCGCAAACTCACTAAAAAACATCACCTGTTCGAGCTCATCTATGGAGAGCTTGTTTTTGGGTAGTGTGAGTCGCTTTTTATCAATGGAAGCCTTTAGCTCTTTAACTCTGTTTTTTACATGGACTGCCATATGCTCTGGTAATTGTTTAATATTCATCTTATTCCAAAAAAATGTTATATAAATATAATATTTGGCACATGAAGCAATAGTTGTTGTGTCATGTGCATTGTTTCATGTTAATCTTCTTATAACACCATGATTTAAAAATATATTGAAAAAGTATGATTTTCTGCATATATTAATCAGCTTTATATACTGTTGATTAAAAAAATCATATATTGCTCAAACAATTGAAAATAACAAGGAGAAAAAGAGCATGTGCCGTCTGTTTGCACTTACAAGCAAAGACCCAGTGTCTCCCATGGAAGCCATAAAAGCCCTTAATGTTATGAAAGAGGGGCATGATGGTTCCGGAGTGGGGCTTCTGCTTCGTGACCTTGGTGGACCATTTGAAGAGATGAAGGATGCCCCTATTCTGTCGGGCATTTTCACTGAAGAGGGAATAAGAAAACTTGATTTTTTCATGATGGAACAAGGTTTTATGACAAAATACAAGATGAGCATCAAGGTTCCCAAGACAGGAATGGAAGGGATCCCCAGAAGGGGTCTATATCTGCTGCGTGCCTATGAATACCCTGACTCCTGGGATGGCCTCAGTGAAGAAG
This sequence comes from Desulfamplus sp., assembly GCA_015231705.1. Classification (GTDB taxonomy): domain Bacteria; phylum Desulfobacterota; class Desulfobacteria; order Desulfobacterales; family Desulfobacteraceae; genus Desulfamplus. Next base: position 15,142 of record JADGBC010000051.1, read on the forward strand.
ATATAGCCACAAGGCTCATGATGACCCGTCTTAAAATCCGTGCAATGGGTGAAGAGAAACAGGATATGATAGTCTTCTCCTTCTGGCCAGATACTATAATGATAAAGGAGCTTGGTGATCCACTTGAAATTGCCCGTTATCTTGGACTTGACAGAAGAGATATGAAAGCAAGAGTAATAATGGCTCAGGGAAGGCAGAACACCAATTACGCAATAAATCTCTATGCATGTCACCCTTTTTTTATCAAAGGGTACTCTACTATGACAAACGGAGAGAATACAGCATTTATTCCAATCAAGGATTTTCTATCTACAAGAGATTTTCCTGGCTATACAGGCTACCAGTCAGACTCTGAGGTTTTTGCTCACATTCTTCACTATACCATGTCAGGCCTGGGTCTTGGATTAGATGCCTACAAACATGTTATCACTCCCCTTCAAGACAAGGATCTTGACGCTCACCCTGACGCTGTTTTTCTCAAGCATCTAAAAAAATCATGCAGGCAGCTTATAATTGACGGACCAAACTGTGTTATTGGCACCCTTCCCGACAACACTGTCTTTATGGCCCAGGATCGAAAAAAACTCAGACCGGGCGTGGTTGGAGGAAGACCTGGCATGTTTGCATTCTCTTCTGAAATATGTGGATTGGATGCTGTAATTCCTGACAGGGATAAAAGCAGAGATATTCAGCCGATGCACCTTGATACAGCCATAGTAGATCCCGACCGTCAGGAGATAAAAATATGTCGTCAAACTGAACCGTTAAGTAGTACTATTTAGACTTGGCTGTAAGGAGATAACTAAGTGTCATCAAACATAACCATTATTAAATATCCCTCTTTAGCCTGGGCTCTCAGGAGATAAATATATGTCATCAAACAGAACTATCAAACCCTCTTCTTTAAGTCTAAGCGACCTGCCCTGGCAGATTTGCTGGAAAAAGGACAGGTGTACCCTGTGTGGACAGTGTACTGCGGTCTGCCCTGTTCAAGCCATTTCACTTTCTGTCTTCAGAAAAAGAAATATTGCCGATTCCATGAATCCATCGAACCTTCTTAAACTTGCAAACAGCTCTTCCAAGACAGATTCCTCTTTGCAAACAGACACTTTAAGTCATAACGAGCGTCCTCTCTCCTCCTTTGAGACATACTATGGAATTCGACAGAAGACAACAATTGAAGAGGCCTGTATAGGGTGTGCCATGTGTTCCATGGTCTGTCCCAATGATGCTATAGAGCCAAGAAGAAGCCATGGAATCGACCGTTACCGCTTTCATATCAATCAGGACGGAGAACCAAGAAAACGGGGTGGCAGAAGAAACTCAACTGACTCCCTGCTTGACCGGATTAAATTTATCAGAATATCTATGTTAACTGACCCTGCATTAGATGCGGGTCGTCATGAGTTTGAGCTTAGAACACTGCTTGGGAGAATTCTGTCCCCCAAGGAGAATATAAACCGCTTGAGAAACAACGGCTGGATCCCGCCTGTCAGAGAGATTTATCCTCTTATTATCGGAGGAATGTCATTTGGTGCACTCTCTCCCACTATGTGGGAAGGCCTTCAGATGGGAGTCGCCTATCTGAACGAAGAGCTTGGGATGCCGGTAAGAATGTCAACCGGAGAAGGCGGATGCCCTCCAAGGCTTTTACGCAGCAGGTTCATGAAATATGTCATTCTTCAGATCGCAAGCGGTTACTTTGGCTGGGATGAGATCATCCATGCAATTCCTTACATGAAGGAAGATCCGTGTGCCATTGAGATCAAGTATGGTCAGGGTGCAAAACCAGGAGACGGAGGTCTTCTTATGTGGCATAAGGTCAACAAACTTATTGCTGCCATAAGAGGTGTGCCTCAGGGTGTAAGTCTTCCAAGCCCGCCAACACACCAGACTCAGTACTCAATTGAGGAGTCTGTAGCTAAAATGATAATATCGATGTCTATGGCGTGGGGATTTCGGGTGCCTGTCTATCCCAAAATATCTGCATCATCAACATCGCTTGCCGTACTTAACAACCTGACAAGAAACGACTATGCATCCGCACTTGCCATTGATGGAGAGGATGGTGGCACAGGTGCTGCATATTCTGTCTCTATGGATCACATGGGCCACCCGATTGCCTCCTGTATCAGAGATAACTATCTCAATCTGGTCAAACTTGGAAAGCAAAACGAGATTCCGATATTTGCCGGCGGAGGTATTGGTAAAAACGGAAATCTTGCAGCCAATGCGGCAGCTCTTATAATGCTTGGTGCAAGTGGCGTTCAGATTGGAAAATATGTTATGCAGGCCGCAGCAGGATGCATTGGTACTGAAACTGATCGATGCAATGTGTGTAATACCGGCATATGCCCTAAGGGTATTACATCTCAGGATCCAAGGCTATATCGAAGGCTTGATCCAGAAGATGTGGCACAGCGGATTGTGGATCTTTTTGTCTCATTTGATATTGAACTCAAAAAAATTGTTGCCCCTCTGGGACGTTCTACCTCTCTTCCCATTGGCATGTCTGATGCTCTTGGTATTGATGATTATCAGGTGGCACAGCGTCTTAATATCAAATATGTGGTTTGATTTGCCGTAAATATTAGGAGCGTTTCATGAACAACGATAGATTTTATGTAAATATTTCTGGAATAAAAGGTGATAAACGCATACCCTCCCGGGTGCTTGAAGAGATGATCCAGAACGCCGTGGAGCAAGGGCACAGAGCCATTGAGGTCAATGCCTATGGTCAGCATGGAATTGGCGGACGACTCTGGAGATCAGGAAATGAAAAGATAAAAATTCGCATTCAGGGCCATTCTGGTCAGAGAACAGGCTCACTTGGATTTCCCAACACAGAGATCGAGATCATGGGGCCGGCATCAGATGACATAGGATGGCTCAATGCTGGTGCTGAGATAATTGTCCATGGCAATGCGTCAAACGGTGCAATGAACGGCGGAGCTCAGGGCAAGGTATATATTGGCGGCAATATCGGTGCAAGAGGCATGACCATGACCAAGCACAACCCCCGCTTTGATCCGCCGGAGTTGTGGGTTCTGGGGGCAGCAGGAGACTATTTTGGCGAATTCATGGCTGGAGGAATTGCAGTAGTTTGTGGCTTTAACACAAGCTATAACGAAAGCGTTTTAGGATATCGTCCTTTAGTTGGAATGGTTGGCGGCAAAGTGTTCTGCAGAGGTGATGCTACAGGTTTTAGCCAAAGCGATGCCAAAATTGTCCCTATAACCGATGTCGACTGGGATTGGCTCTGCACAAACCTTATGAACTTTCTTCAAAAAATTGAAAAAAAAGAGCTGTTTGACAGGCTCTCGAAGAGGTCAGAATGGACACTGATAAGGGCAAAAACACCTCAGGAGAAGTTGATTGGCAAGGGAATTCTCGCCATGCACTCCTTTCGTCAGGATGTTTGGGACAGAGAGCTTGGTAAAGGCGGGCTTATCGGCGATCTCATGGAAGTTGAACGTGGCACCATTCCTCTGATTACAAAAGGCGAGTGGAGGAGGATGGTTCCGGTATGGGAACATGCTAAATATAAAGCTCCCTGCCAGGCCAACTGCCCGACAGGCATTCCTGTACAGGAGCGGTGGCATCTTATCAGAAAGGGGCTTGCTGATGAGGCAACTTCAATGGGGCTTAAATATACCCCGTTCCCTGCTACGGTATGCGGCTATCTTTGCCCAAGCCCATGCATGGCTTCATGTACAAAAAATCTTCAATATATAACTCCTGTCAATGTAAGACTTCTTGGTCGTGCTGGAGAAAAGGCTGAACTGCCTGTGTCTGCTGAAAAAAGTGGCAAGCGGGTGGCTGTTATTGGTGCTGGCCCAGGAGGTATCTCTGCTGCATGGCATTTGACTCTCAAAGGCCATGATGCAGTTCTTTTTGATGAGTCAAAACAGATCGGCGGCAAAATCTCTTCGGTAATTCCAGATTCAAGAATTCCAAAAGAGACCCTGCAAAACGAACTTGAAAGGGTAAAAAAAATTATTCCTGATATCCGTCTTGAGCATAAAATCACACCAAAAAGTTTTCAGAAAATCAAAAAAGAGTTTGATTATGTTGTTGTTGCAGCAGGTGCCAGAAAACCAAGAATGCTTCCGATTCCGGGAGTTGAGTTTGCTGTTTCAGCCAATGACTTTCTGGAAAAAGCAAAGCAAAATCCTGCAAAATTAAAAGATGAGCTTCAAAAAATAAAAGAGAGCTTGGTAAAATCCAAAGAGGATCAGACAAAATCAAACGAAGTTCAGTCTGCACCCTTTAAAAAAGTAGTAATAATCGGTGCCGGTAATGTGGGATGTGATGTGGCAACTGAAGCACACCGCATTGGTGCAGAGACGATCACTCTTATTGATGTGCAAAAACCCGCAGCTTTTGGCAAGGAAAAAGAGGATGCTCAGGCAGTAGGAGCTACATTTCATTGGCCATGCTTTACAAAAGAGATCACTTCACAAGGTGTTATTTTAGATGATGGGGAGGTTATAGAGGCAGATACTGTAGTGATATCCATAGGTGATGTTCCTGATACCGATTTTCTTGGTAAAGATATCTCTACGCGTAACGGCTTTGTATCTGTCAATGAGTTTAATCAGACATCTGACCCCACCATATTTGCTATTGGAGACATTGTAGGGCCTGGGCTTCTTACCCATGCCATAGGTTCAGGCAAGAGGACGGCTGAAGCCATTGACAGCATAATATCGGGCCGTGAACCGGAAATGCTTGATGCACGCAGTGAAATTGACAAATCAAGAATTTCCCTTGAATACTTCAATCCTATGGTTAAAAGCTATAATACACTTGAGGAGTGCGGGTCAGAGTGTGCCTCCTGCGGAAGATGTCGTGATTGCAGTATATGCGTTCATGTCTGTCCTGAAGGGGCAATTGAGCGGTTTGAATCAGAAGATGGAGCATTTGAATACAAGGCAGACCCTGAAAAATGCATAGGATGCGGTTTTTGCAAAGGAGCATGTCCCTGCGGAATCTGGAACATTGTGACTAACAGCCCTTTGTAATAGTATCAGTTCCGGGACGTCCAAATACATCATCCACTCTTTTTCAGTTTTGAATGTTTGGCATATTTGTATCCCGCATGACAGGTGAAAGTTGCTTATCAATATTGATGAACACGTAAAAAATCCCGAACAGGAACTTTTTAGAACCATAACTATCTGAATTTATTTATGACGCATTTTTAAAAATGACTTTTTACGATACCATCAATATTGATAATGTTGTTTTAAGTGACCTGCCAATAAAATTATCAAGGCACATTGACCTGATATTGCTTCCAAAATCAGGTCAATGTGGAACTGATAAGTCAGTATTTTGCCTGTTATCAGGGTAAAACGACCTGATAATTAATGGATATGCACAAATAAAATCGGAGAGAACTTATGAATCAAGGCCTTGGTATTGAAATTGAGGTTCGGCTTCACCAAATTGGTCCAGAAGAAATACCATATTCAGTGTTCCGTAAAATATTGGACTCTCTTAATAATGCTGTTTTTGAGTCAGAAAAGAAAGACCTGCGTGCAATACGTAGCGAATTTCCTGACCTTCCAGATGTGGCATTTGATGCAGCGAGCTATCGTCTTAAGGAATATCGCTACTCTTCAATTTTGATTAAGGAACTCCGTCCTGGGTCTCTTATTGTTGCTGGTGTCGTTGCAGGTGTTTCTATATGGGTTCTACAACAAACTCTCGGTGAAACATTGAAAGAAGCCTGGTTGGAGAGTCAAGATCACAAGAGGCTAAAGGAATTTTTGCTCAAGAGAATGGGCAGCAAAATACATTCTTTGGCCACAGATGCTGCAAAACGTATTGAGCGTGCAGTTCTATCTGAAGCGTCAATAGGATGTAACTATCCTGGAGATCCGGCATATTTGGAAGAACCAAGCAAAATTAAAATTGATGTCAGAATAGAAATAAATTCAAAAGAATATCCACCAAATAGAAAGGATC
>JADGBC010000052.1 GCA_015231705.1 Desulfamplus sp.
AAGTGGAGTAAAATTTGTTAAAGCCTACATCATTCCAGTTGAATCAAGAGGGTTGTGGGGTAAAATTTATGGATATCTTGCCTTTGAAAATGATGGCGTAACCATTGCCGGATTTACAGTTTACAGCCATGCCGAGACCCCAGGACTTGGGGGAGAGATTGAAAAAGCATGGTTTCAGAAAAATTTTGTCGGCAAAAAGATTGTTGATTCTGCTAATGATTTTGTATCTATTGCCATTGCAAAAGGCCAGGTTTCAAACCTGCCTGAAGAGGAGCAGCAAAATTATGTGGATGGCATAAGCGGTGCAACTCTTACCGGTAAATATCTTACACAGGGACTCAAGGAAAACCTTGAGCAGTATGAAGCTGTATCGGTTAAGTTCAGGCAGGCAAAGCAGCTTGAGTGAGCTGCCTGGTATCCAACACTGTCAGAATCAGGATATTAAGGATGAAAGGATTTACAGGATACCAATCCGTATTCATCCTGTAAATCCTGAGCATCCTGATTCAGACAGATGCCAATATGCCCAGGAAACAATAGCAAGGTGTTGTTTTTGAGTATAATAATAAGGAAAAAAGATGAACTCTGAACAGAAAGACAATAAAGCATCTTTGACTCACAATGCTTCGGATTTATGGAAAGTATTTGCAAAAGGGATCTGGAAGGAGAACCCTGTTGCCTACCAGGTGCTTGGAATATGCTCGGCTCTTGCTGTAACTGTGCAGATGAAAACCGCTATTGTCATGGGTATTGCACTCTCTGTTGTGACAGGAGCATCCAATCTTATCATATCGCTTCTAAGAAAAAAAATTCCCCCGACCATCAGGATTATTGTAGAGCTTACAGTCATAGCATCTCTTGTCATTGTAACTGACCAGATACTAAAGGCCTTTTTGTTTGATATCAGCAAGCAGCTCTCGGTCTTTGTCGGACTTATAATAACCAACTGTATTGTGCTTGGAAGAGCTGAATCGTTTGCTCTTGCAAATCCACCTGTGCCATCGCTTCTTGATGGTTTGGGCAATGGGGCAGGATATGCCCTGATTCTGATGATTGTGGCATTTGTCAGGGAGATTCTCGGTTCAGGGAAAATATTTGGTTTTTCTGTTGTCCCTCAGTGGCTTTTTGATGCAGGATACAGCAACATGGGGCTTATGGTGCTGGCACCTGGTGCTTTTTTTGTCATTGGCTTTCTGGTCTGGATTAAAAACAGTATTTCCAGCGTATCACATGAGGAAAAAGTTGGACATTAATATAAGCGGTTAAAAACAGGAAAAGCAAGAATGGCAGATTTAATAACACTTTTTATAAATTCAGTATTTATAGGCAATATCCTGTTGTCCTATTTTCTTGGTATGTGCTCTTTTATTGCTGTGTCCAACAATATTGAGACATCAATAGGGCTTGGTTTTGCTGTGATTTTTGTACTTACCGTTACCACACCTGCAAACTGGTTTCTCTACTATTATTTTCTTGCCCCGGGTGCTCTGTCATGGGCAGGATTGCCTGATCTGGATTTGAGTTTTCTGAAATTTATCTCGTTTATTGCTGTAATTGCAGCCATTGTGCAGGCTCTTGAGATGATAATTGACAGATATTCACCTGCACTTTACTCTGCTCTTGGAGTATTTTTGCCTCTTATTGCGGTCAACTGTGCTATTCTTGGTACTGCTCTTTTTATGGTAGAGCGGCAATATACACTTATGGAATCCATTGTATTCGGGGCAGGTTCAGGTACTGGATGGATGGTGGCTATTGTCGCTATGGCCACCATTAAAAAAAAGATGCGTTATGCTGATGTTCCAGATGGACTTCAGGGTTTTGGCATTACCATGATTGTTGGCGGACTTATGGCTATGGCTTTTATGATGTTTTCAGGCATAACACTTTAAGCGGTAAAAGGAGAATAACCATGTTTAAATATTACAGATACCGGCAGGCAGGTATTATTTTTATTTTGATTGTCTTTATCGCTTTTTTTTCTGCTGCCTCTCCATTTTATAGATATAGAACCGATAATATGTTTAGTCTGGGTACTCCTAATATGTTTAGACTGGGTACTCCTCTTTCTGGCAGAGATTTCTCTTTTTCTGTCAGTGCATTTGTCTCTGTGAGTAATTTTTTTTGCAAAAGTGCATCTGCATCTGAGAGAACCATAACCAATAAACTCGGTATGACTTTTGTGTATGTTCCGGCAGGAAAATTTTTAATGGGAAGCCCTAAAAACGAAATAGGCAGAGACTGGAATGAACAGCTTCATTCGGTAACTATTTCAAAGGGATTTTATATTCAGGAGACTGAAGTAACTCAGGGACAGTGGAAAAAACTTGTGGGATTCAACCCCTCATCGTTTCCTGACTGCGGGGAAAATTGTCCTGTTGATACCATCTCATGGGATCAGTGTATTGAATTTATACGGGTTCTAAATGATTGGGAAGGTATAACAAAGTACCGTCTTCCAACAGAAGCAGAGTGGGAATATGCATGTCGGGCAGGAAGCAACACAGCTTTTGCCAACGGCCCTATTACCCAGGAGTTCTGTACTCCTGTTGATCCGGTTCTTGATCAAATCACCTGGTACTGTGGAAACTCCGGTTATAAAAATCCGCCCGATGTATTAAGACCCCATCCGGTCAAAACAAAAAAACCGAATAAATGGGGTATTTATGACATGCATGGTAATGTGCAAGAGTGGTGTGCGGATTTTTGCGGATGGAAAAGCAGGTGGTTTGGAAGAACAGGCGTAGTAACATCAACCTATAAAGATAATATTGTTGATCCCATCTCAAAAGAGGGGGATCGCAGAGTGTTCAGAGGAGGTGGGTGGTATCAGCCGCCCAGACACTGCCGGAGTGCCAAAAGAAGCTACTATAGCCCCGGGGCTAAACGAAACAGCCTTGGATTTCGTATTGTCAGGGAACAGTGATTGACATTACAATAAATCAGATATAAACTTGAAATCAGATATAAACTTTGGATTTATTGGAGTCAGTCAACTACCCCTTGACAAGTCAAGGGGCTTGAACAGTGATGTTTAACGTAAGAGTTGATTAGGGAGCTTAAAGGAAACTTTATGCAGAAGTTAGATAGGAGAAATACATACATACCTGTGAGTGCTTCACAAGCTGACAGCTCTATGGCTTTGTCTTTAAACAGAGAGGAAACTCTCGGTGAGCAGAGCTTAAAAACCCTTTCTAACAATCCCGAAGTGAATCAACCTCAATGTAAAGAGGGGCAGAACTTGAGAGTATCTGCCAGAGTTTACATACTGGTTTCATCCCCTGAACAAGTTCAGGGGTTTTCACCAGCAGTGAAATATAAACCTTCATGGCCGTTGTGTGGCCACTCTTTACCATGAAAATCAAAATCTATTTTCATGGTAAAGTAGCAACTATGAAGTTACCTTTCTTATAAAAGGAGGTGTTGTATGTCTTTTTCAATTAATACCAACACAGCAGGGTCAAGGGCTTTGAATACATTGAATCGTTCATCGAATGATATGAATAATTCAATTCAACGCATTGCCACAGGCAATAAAATAAATAGTGCATCAGATGATGCCTCAGGCATGACGATAGCAAATGCTCTTGGCAGCCAGGCAAGGGGTGCAGGCCAGATGATTCGTAATGCCAATGACAGCATCAGCATGGCTCAGATTAAAGATGGAGCTCTCGGAGAGGCCACGTCCATCATGCAGGGGATAAGAGAGAAGGTGGTTCAGGCATCATCGTCAGCACTGAGCACCGCAGACAGAGGGGCTCTTCAGCAGGAGCTTTCAAAATCAATGGAATCTCTCGGAAAAATTTATGAGGGCACTGAGTTTAACGGTCAGAAATTGCTTTCTGATACTCCTGGTTTTTCTTCTTTGTCAAAGATTGACCTTTCAAGCGTAGAGAGCAGTCAGGCTTCTCTTGAGATGGTAGATGATGCCATCAAGGAGACATCAAAAGTGAGATCAGACACTGGTGCAACTCAAAACAAGATGGAGTCAACAATTAACAGCCTTGGTTCAAGCATGGTAAGCTCGCTGCAATCGGAATCGGCGATCAAAGATGTGGATATTGCACAAGAATCAATGAATATGAAACAGATTGAAAACCTTCGTACAGCAGGGCTGTTTGCCTTGGCCCAAGCCAATGTTCAGCCTAAAAATGTTATATCTCTGCTCGGTCAGACCGCAGCATGATTAGGAGCCTCAAAAGTACAAACATAGGGTGCTGTACTTTTGAGGTATTTTGTTTAACAAAATTTTAAGAAAAATGAATTGGAAGAGTAATCAGAGAAACTAATGGATAACTATAACTCATTACAGGAAGAAAAAGAGCCGGATGATCTGCTCAGGGAAAATATCATCCGCAGGAATAAAAAGAAGATTGCCCAGGGTTCCGGTACTGACCTGCCGGGAAAATCCATGCTAAAAAAAAGTGATTTGTCGCTTGTATTTCTTGGTGCGGGCATCATAACATTAATTATTTTCTTTATCTTTCTCAGACCATCCGGAGATATGGAAGAGGGGGTAGGGGATGGAGAAAATCCGCCTATTGCTGAAACTGTGAAAGCCCTTGAACAGAAATTGACTACGCTTGAAGAGATGTTGCAGGCAATAAATGCAAGTCAGGCTGCCAATATGGAAGGCGAACCAAACAGCAGTGCTCAGATGCCAGATATCAAACCCTATGTGGCAAGAATCGAGCGAGTTGAAACTGCACTTTCTGTTAAATTCGATGTACTTACGGCCAGGGTTGATAAATTGGGTGACAAATTATCCAATATTGTAAGAGATGTCGAGAAAAACCGTAAAGTTGTTAGTGAAATAAAACATATAACGGCTGCCCCGCCTGCCCAGAAAGCAGAGCGTCCAGCTGTTAAAGAAGCTGCACAGAATCACCCACCTGAGCAGCCTAAGCAGAGTGTTTCAACCAAATCTACTGCTACAAATAAAACAGCGGCAAATGCCAAATCTGACACAGCAACCAAAACCTCTACCCAAACCAAAACCTCTACCCAAACCAAGACCACGCAGCAGAAGACAGATGTAGTATATCATACGGTTACAAAAGGTGATACCCTCTATAATATAGGGAAAAAGTATGAGACAACTGTTGATGAGTTAAGAAAAATGAATAAGATGACAATGCAGGATGCTATTATTATAGGTCAGCGAATCATTGTAAAAAAATAGAGATAGTATGCAAAGCCCCCCTATCTCTTCCAAGGTAGGGGGCTTAAATGAAGCTCCTCGCCGCAAGCCGAGCGGGGTATTTTAACAACATTACGTTGTATGAACCCGAGTTTTTCAATCAACGTAGTTGGGCAATCAGTTTCTCAACTTTATCTACATCTTTTCTTCCAGGCGATATCTCAACACCTGAACTTACATCAATGCCCCATGGATCTGCCATCTTTATGGCTTTTTCTATATTATCAGGGGAGAGTCCTCCTGCAAGGATTATTCTCTGTACTTTTGTCTCATTCAGACCCTCATTTGATCCTTTTCCAACGCTACCTGCCATCTGCCGTGCCAGTTCCCAGTTCCAGCTCTCTCCATTGCCGCCCGGCAGCTCTCCTTTGCCATACTCCACAAGCAGGGCATCAGCTTCGTGATACAGATTTGCCTGGTCAAGATGGGGCTCTTTGCCTGCAAACAAAGCCTTAATCACAACAAGCCCCTCTTGCACAAGCTGCTTTACCAATAAAGGGCTTTCATTTCCGTGCAGTTGAACGGCTTTCAAGGAACATGCTTTGACTGCTTTCATAATTGACTTATAGTCATCATCCACAAAAACACCGGTAGTCATAATGTTATTCGGCAGTTTTTCTGTGATATTGGCTGCGTGGTCAGGTGATATATATCTTGGACTTTTTGGATAAAATATAAATCCAATAGCGTCAGCACCAGCTTTAACACAGGCTAAAGCTTCATCAGGGGAGGTAAGACCGCATATTTTTACCATCTGCCCAGTTCGTTTGTTCAAAAAAGAGGCTGCGTCAAAATAAGATGCCCGTTTATTTGCAAGTTTTTGATCAAGATGGTTTGTCATTGCTTTTGAAAAGTTTTGATCGAGGGGATCTAACTCTGTTTTTACAATGCTTTGATTAAGGTCTTTTGACTCTGTCCTTACAAGGTTTTGAATAAATTCTTCTGTATTTTCAGCCCTGACAATGCTTTCGCCCACCAGAAAATTGAATATTTTGCAATCCAAACCTTTTTGTATATCGTCAGAAGATGAAATTCCGCTTGCCTCCACTGCTATTTGGCCCTCAGCAAAAAAAGGCACTACACGTCTTGCGACATCGTGATCAACTTCAAGGGTCTGAAGGTTCCGGTTGTTGATGCCGATTATTTTAGCATTAGCAAATAGAGCTTTATCAAGTTCCCATTCTGAATTAATCTCAACAAGAGGTTCCATACCAAGTTCCCTTGAAAGATCTACATAATCACGTAACTGCTCTTTTGAGAGCATCGCCACTATCAGAAGTACAGAATCAGCTCCTGCTGCTTTTGCTTCATATATCTGATATGAAGAGAGCGTGAAATCTTTTCTGAGTATCGGCAGAGATGTAACCGATCTCACTGTCTTGAGGTCATCAAGACAGCCTTTAAAATAGTGTTCTTCTGTCAGAACCGAAATGGCACATGCTCCTGCTTTTGTGTATTTTTCTGCATATATGGCAGGATCAAGGTCAGGCCTTATATCGCCTTTGGATGGAGATGCTTTTTTGATTTCGGCAATAATACCCACATGACCTTCACGGCTCTCTTCAATGGCGTGCAAAAAAGCAAAAGGGGGGCGGTAGCCTGATTCTTTAGTTTTAAGAATATTTTCAGCATTCTGCCTGACCAGCTTCATGGGCGTAATTCGCTCAGATTCAGCTACATCATTTTTTTTGAGTGCAACAACTTCTTTTAAAAAACCGGATATTCCCATTCTTTATCCATTCTCCTATGTAAGACGGGCAAACTCTTTACGTTTATCCATTCTCCTGTGTAAAACGGGCAAGCTGATCAAGTTTTTCCATTGCCCTGCCTGAGTCAATGGCCTCTTCAGCTTTTTTGATACCATCTTTAAGATTGTAGGCAGCATCTGCGGCCACCAATGCAGCCGCACTGTTGATTAGTATTACATTGCGTTTTGCTATGCCATTGCCCTCTTTTGTTTCAATATCTCCATTCAGAATGGCTTTGGTAATGGCGGCATTATCGATAGCATCTCCGCCTTTGAGCTCTCTGGTGTCGGCATATTCACCAAAAAATTCAATTGGATCAAGGTCATAAGAGCGGATCACTCCATCTTTGAGTTCTGATATTCTTGTTGGGGCACATACGGTAATCTCATCCATACCATCATGACCATGCACCACAAAGGCACGGTGGGCACCAAGCAGTTTTAAGGCCTGTGCAAACATCTCTGTCAGCTGGGGAGCAAATACTCCAAGAAGTTGACACCTTGCAGCAGCCGGATTGGTTAATGGGCCAAGCATGTTGAAAATACTTCTTATTCCCACCTCTTTTCTTGCCTTTGCCGCATGTCGCATTGCACTGTGAAATGTAGGAGCAAAGAGAAATCCGATCCCTATAGTGTTAACAGCCTCCTCTACAACCTCCGGGTGTGTATTGATATTTACCCCCAGAGCTTCGAGCACATCGGCACTGCCACATTTGCTTGATATGCTTCGGTTTCCGTGTTTAGCAACAGTTACGCCGCACCCTGCTACCACAAATGCGGTGGTCGTGGATATATTGAAAGATCCTGATGAGTCTCCGCCTGTACCGCAAGTATCAACCGCCTTGCGGGAGACAGTCTGTATTCTTGCGGCTTTGGCTCTCATGGAACGGGCGGCACCGGCAAGCTCCTCAAAGGTTTCGCCCTTGACTGCAAGAGCTGCCATGAATGCACCGATCTGAGCATCGGTAACTGTACCTGAAAATATGTCTGATATCATGGCTGACATCTGGTCGTCTGACAAATCCTGGCGTTTTATGATCATGTTTAGATAGTCGGTGAAATTCATTTCTTTACTCCGATTTGTTATGAGTTTTTGTTTTCGGGATCTGTCTGTTTCTTAAATTGCAGTTTTCTGTGTCTCTTCAATAAAATTTCTTATGAGCCGCTTTCCTACAACGGTCATGATTGACTCAGGGTGAAACTGTACTCCGAAGGTGAGGTGATCCACATGACGAAGTCCCATGATCTCTCCATCATCTGTTTTGGCTGTCACAACAAGGCAGGGAGGAAGAGTCTCTTCAGAGACTGCCAAAGAGTGGTATCTCATGGCGGCAAAAGGCTTTTTCATACCCTTGAATATGAACTCCTCATCTGCTGTGACCATAGAAGTTTTACCGTGCATGATTCTTTTTGCCTGAATTATATCACCACCAAAGGTATACGCTATGGCCTGATGGCCAAGGCAGACTCCAAGTATCGGCACTTTACCTGAAAAGTGCCGGATTATATCCACTGAGATACCGGCATCTTCAGGTCGTCCTGGACCCGGAGAGATAACAATGCCATCTGGTTTCAGGGCTTTAATATCTTCAATGGTTGTTTTGTCATTCCTGAACACAGTCACTTTAGACCCTGATTGCATAATGTAATGAACAAGGTTAAAAGTAAAAGAGTCGTAGTTATCAATTACAGCTATCAGCATGATCCACCTCCGCATACACAACCCTCTGCACCACTGTTTCTCAGAGCAAGTCTCAGAGCACGTTCCACACTTCTGGCTTTATTCACGCACTCTTGATACTCTTTTTCAGGATCTGAGTCAGCGACAATGCCAGCCCCTGCTTGAACAGTCATTTTGCCATTCTCCACGGTTGCTGTTCTTATGGTTATAGCAAGATCCATATTGCCTGAAAAAGATATATAACCTGCCGCACCGCCGTAGATTCCGCGGGATCGTTTCTCCATATCTGAAATGATCTCCATAGCCCTAATTTTGGGTGCTCCGGAAAGAGTACCTGCAGGAAAAGTGGCACGAAGAAGATCCCATGCATCAAACTCCTCTTTAAGTTCACAGGTGATGTTAGATACAAGATGCATGACATGAGAGTATCTTTCTACAAACATCATGTCTGTCACCTGCACACTGCCAATTTCTGCCACCCTTCCAAGATCATTTCTGCCAAGATCTACAAGCATGAGGTGCTCTGCACGCTCCTTTTCATCATTTAGAAGCTCATCAGCAAGAGATCTGTCCTCTTGCTCACTTTTGCCTCTTGGTCTGGTGCCGGCAATGGGACGTAAGGTTGCGGTGCGGTTTTCAAGGCGGACCATGGTTTCAGGCGATGAGCCGGCAATCGCAGAGTCTCCAAGATTCATGAAAAACATGTAGGGAGACGGATTGATGTATCTCTGTGCTCTGTAGAGCATTACTGGGTCAACTTCAGCATTTGATGAAAAGGGCTGTGAATAGACAGCCTGAATAATATCACCGGCAACGATATGATCCTTTATTTTTTTTACACCCTGGATATAAGTTTCATAGTCAGTTTCCGGTGTAAGGGCAAATTCCATATTATTGTCTTCTATAGCCATGGTATATGGGGTTATGGATGAATTGGCCTTTTTTTGTGCGGCTGGGGCACTGATTTTATCTATTATCTCTTCAAGATGACTGAGTGACGCTTCAAAACAGGTTTGTGCATCTCTGTTTTCAGTATAACATATACTCATTGCAGTAAGCGTATGGTTCATGTTGTCAAAAATAATCATGGCATCTGGAATTATAAAATGGGCATATGGCCTCTTCTTTGGCAACATAGACGGAATCTCTTCAAAAAAAGAGACCATTTCATAAGTCATGTAGCCCGTAAGTCCACTCCAGAACCTTGGCAGATCCTTTATGTCTGCAGGGTTATATTGTGATGTAATCTCTTTTAGTGTATTAAGAGGTTCACCATAGTGAGGAATTTTTGTAATTGCATTTTTGGCTTCAATGGCCACATGGTCAGCAAATACCCTGACATGGCATCTTGCAGAAAGCCCAATGAAACTGTAGCGTGCCCAGTGCTCCCCTCCCTCGACACTTTCCAGAAGAAATATCTCTTTATCAGGAGTGTAGAATTTTTGAAGAATAGAGACCGGCGTTTCAGTATCTGCCAGAATTTCCGCACATACAGGTATAACATTGTATTTCAGGGCAAGTTCACTGAAATCTTCCTTAAGGGGGTATTGTTTTAATATCATATTTTAGATCCAGATTGTTTTTATAAGTTTACATGAAAATCTTGTTTTGACTGATTACAATTCGGCAACAGTTTTGTCAAGACTTTGTTTCTGTTTATAGAAACAAAGTCTTTTTAGACTTCCAAATCAAGAGCAATGTAATGAATAATATCACTATATATGGTAGTAAAAAGATATGTTTCATGTCATGAAACATATCTTTTCATATAGTTCCAGTATTGAAGAGCCTAATGTTTTCAGTGCTATGGAGTTCTAATTGTCCAGAAAATGCAATAAATGGGAGGAAAACTGGTCACTTGCTTGGAAAAAATCTGCAAAAAAAAATGCAAAAAGACTTGTAGGCGATCAGGAAACAGCGTATATAGACAAAAAATAGATGAAGCCATCAGTAAAAAAGACAAAATAATTTATTAAATTTGATTCAGTGAGGAGAAAAACAATGGCAGATTTTAATGCAATGACAGAAGCATTGGTTTCATGTGACGAGGCAAAAGTCATCCAGCTTGTAAATGCAGCACTGGCAGACAACATACCGGCATTCGATATTCTTAACAAAGGTTTGATAGCAGGTATGGATATTGTTGGTGAAAAAATGGAGAGCGGAGACATGTTTATCCCCGAAGTTCTGATGGCAGCCCAGGCTATGGGCAGTTGTGTAAAAATTCTCAAACCTCTGCTCAAAGAGGGAGAATCCGCAAGTGGCGGCAATGTTGTGATTGGTACCGTAAAAGGAGATCTCCACGATATTGGCAAGAATCTTGTTGCCATGATGATGGAGAGTGCTGGAATGACTGTTTATAATATTGGTGTTGATATTGCCCCTGAAGAGTTCGTAAAGCAGATAAAAGAAAAGGATGCCCAGATAGTATGTCTTTCTGCTCTGCTGACCACTACCATGCCCATGATGAAGAAAACAGTTGATGCAATTAAAGAGAGTGGGTTAAGAGACAAGGTTAAGATCATGGTGGGTGGTGCCCCTGTTACCCAGGCTTTTTCCGATGAAATTGGTGCAGATGGATTTGCTCCTGATGCAGGTTCTGCTTCAAAACTTGCAAAATCTCTTTTGAACTGATTTGAGACAGAGGAGGCTCTTATAATGTTTGAGGTAATTGGCGAAAGAATAAATACATCAAGAAAAAGTGTTCAGGCTGCTGTAGCTGACAGAAATGCCGAATATATTATTGATGATGTGAATAAGCAGCAGGCCGCCGGAGCACACTTTATTGATGTAAATGCCGGAGCACGCATAGGACATGAAGTAGAGGATATGAAGTGGCTGATTAACACTATTCAGCCCGTTGCAACGGTACCTCTGTGTCTTGATAGCCCTGATCCGGCTGTTCTTGAGATGGCATTCCAGATGGTGGAAAAGACTCCAATGATTAACTCCATCAGCCTTGAAAAAGAGAGATTCGATGCAATGATCCCTTTTCTTACCGGCAAAGATTGCAAGGTCATTGCACTTTGCATGGATGATGCCGGTATGCCTGTATCATCAGATGATATTGTGGGAAGAGCTGTCAAATTAGTTGAAGAGCTCAATAAAATAGGGATTAAAACAGAAAATATTTACATTGATCCACTTGTTCAGCCCATCAGTACAGACAGCACAAAAGGTGTGATGGTTCTCAATGCGGTAAGGGCAATTAAAGCAAAATTTCCTGATGTTCATATTTCAGGAGGACTTTCAAATATCTCCTATGGACTTCCCCAGAGAAAAATAATCAACAGAACATTCGTCGCACTTATGATGGAAGCTGGAATGGATTCAGCTATTATTGACCCTCTTGATCAAAAAATCATGGCAACCATTAAAACTGCCGACATGCTCCTTGGTAATGATAACTTCTGTGGAAACTATCTAAGAGGGGTACGTGCTGGAGTTATAGAAAGTTAAAAGCACGCAAAAGTTATGATCACATGAAAGAAGCGGGGGGGATTGACTCTCTGCTTCTTTTTTTTTATTCTAACAAGGATTGCCTTAAAAAAAATTAAACTATTTTCAACGCTAAAGTGGATCTATTTTATGGATATTGCATCTCTGCTTGGTATTATCTCTGGAATCTCCCTGATTGTCAGTGCAATATTTATTGGCGGAGATATCCATAACTTCATCAATATTCCAAGCATGATGATCGTGGGAGGAGGGACGGCTGCCACCACTTTTCTTACATTTCAGTTCAAGGATGTCTATGCTGCATTCAAAGCTGCCTATTTTGTATTTTCAAAAGATAAAGAGGAGCCAAATGATGCTGTGGCAACAATGATCAGACTTTGCTATATCAGCAGAAAACAGGGATTGTTTGAGCTTGGAAAAATTCAGACAAAATCAGGCTTTTTGAAAAAAGCGTGCGGTCTTATAGCTGATGGATCAACAGAACATGTTATCAGGGCGGCACTAAGTACTGAAATTGAATCTCTAAAGATGAGGCACTATATTGTTCAGGATGTTTTCAAAAAAATGGGGATGTACTCTCCTGCTTTTGGTATGCTGGGCACACTAATCGGTCTTGTTCAGATGCTCAGCAAACTACAGGAACCTTCAAGCATAGGGCCATCCATGGCAATTGCACTTCTCACCACATTTTATGGTTCTTTGCTCTCTACACTCTTTTTTCTGCCGGTTGCCGGCAAGCTCAAAGCTAGAACAATAATGGAGGTGATTAACCTCGAAATCATGCTCGAAGGTTCAATCTCAATACTTGAGAACAACAACCCCATTACGGTTTATGAAAAATTGTCATCCTTTATTCCTGAAAGATCCAGACAACCTATGACTTCAATGAATTTAAGAGAGGGGCTGTGAAGGGAGAGTCAAAAATATCTGAATCACTTATCTCCAATGATGATGAGGCTGGATGGTTAGTTACCTACGCTGATCTTGTCACGCTGCTTCTTGTCTTTTTTGTTTTGCTTTATTCTATTTCATCCATTGAACAGGTGAAGTTTGTTTCGGCACTCAAAACCATCAGAAGCCAGATGGAAAACAACACTCTTTTTGCAAAACATATTGATATGTTCGATTTTCCTGATTATGGAAACCAGCAGATATCTCTTGAGGAGAGAACCGGTTTAATGTCAAGGCAGGATTCGCTTATAAGGGATGTAAACAGATTTATTACACAGAACAATGACAGCAATAAATTGACTACTTTTGTCCGTATGGGAAAAATTATTATAAGACTTGATGGTAACTACGTATTTGAGCCTGGTTCAGCTCACATTAACAAGGGTTTTATACCTCTGCTGCAGAGGCTTCTTGATATAATGTATGAATATCCTGATTATGTTCTTAACATCAAGGGACACACTGATGATGCCCAGATATCCACAGAAGAATATTCGTCAAACTGGGAGTTGTCATCTGCAAGAGCCACTGAAGTTCTTAGATATCTGATCAAAAATGGCGTCCCTCCAGAAAGATTGACTGCAACAGGCTATGGCTCTACGCTGCCATTGGTTTCGAACAGCTCTGCCCAGAACCGTGAGAAAAACAGAAGAGTTGAATTTGTACTGGAAAAAGAGATTTACCAGTATTGACGGTTTTGTAAGAAATATTAACTCTTTATGTGACGATCAGTACTGGAAAATGTGTGAAAAATAGATTTGGCAAACAACACTTTCAACATTTACATTCTCTGAAAGAGCATGACACTGTTTCTACCGGATTGTTTTACCTTATAAAGAGACCTGTCAGCACACTCGACCATCTTTTCTGCCGATATCTCCTGATCATTAAATTGAGTTGCTGCAACCACACCAACAGATATGGTTATGGCTATTCGATTACCTTCAAAAACAAATGTATGCTGCTCTACCTTTTTTCGTAATCTTTCCGCAAAAACAAGACCATTATCAATAGAACCAAGAGAAAAGCAGAAAAATTCCTCTCCACCATATCTACCGATTTCATCTTCCTTTCTTTTGCTTGAACTCATAAGGTCAGCCAAAGCGGCCAGTATGTAATCTCCTGCAAGGTGACCGAATGTATCGTTAACTTTTTTGAAATAATCAATGTCAATCATCATAAAGACAAAATCGTCAATCCGGCCTCTGGTATAAAGGCCGATATTTATCTCAAAGATACGATCCATGATCAGACGTCTTGGCAGGGAGGTCAACTCATCAAAATAACCTATTTTTTCAACAAGAGTTTTTTGCTCCATCTCTTTGGTCATATCAGTAAGGAATCCCAGGGAGAGGCATATGTGATCATGGCTGAAAATTTCTATACGAGCCTGGTCTTTGACCCAGAAGAGCCGGTCATTGATACTGAGTTGATATATTGCATCAACACATCCTGTCATTTTGACCTCTTCACGCAGCCCCTGACACTGTCCCTCAAGATCTGAACTTAATGTAATTTCCTCTTTAATCTTATGATCAAGGTCATTATAACAGTAAATACGTCGATCAACAACAGCCTTTCTGAACCGCTCAGCTGCCTTATCAGGAGTGCAGTTGAGCAAAGCCAGAAGTTTTTTACCTGAGAATTCATACCAGATAATCTTTTCTTCCATTTCATTCCAGGCGGCAAGATACGGTATAACCGGTGGATCCACTGATTCAACCTTATGTAAGGTATTAAAGAGTTCAAACACCCTGCAACGAAGATGTTGAGAGTAGTTCCCGTAGAGCAGTTGGCCTTGATAATCAGCAGGAATTTCTTGATTTGTTATATCTTTACTCATATGGAATCGCTACTAATTTTGATTATAGTGTATTTTTTCATTTTAGAACTATTTTTCGAGAACTCAATTGAAATAGTCTGCAGAGGAGTAAAGTCTTCCAAGCCCCTGCAGACACCAATTTTTTTATGACTCTTCAACTAATGTTCTTTCAAGGTTTGACTGTCGGATAGAAACCTACTGCTCTGTCAAAGCTTAATTTTAGGGTTGGCTTGACCGGTCAAATAATGCATACTAACTTCCAAAAAGGAGGTTGAATATGGCAAAAAAATATATCGTCAGGTTGACCGAGACAGAACGTACCCATCTGCATGAAACTATAAAAAAACTCAAAGGGAGTAGTCAGAAAGTTCGTCGTGCCCATATTTTACTAAAAGCAGATTCTGATGGCCCATGCTGGAACGACAAACAAATTTCAGACGCATTCTGTTGTCGAACCAAAACTGTTGAAAATATTCGACAACAGTTTGTTTTGAGTGGCTTCCATCAAACACTTGATGGAAAGAAACGGGAGAATCCTCCTACTCCCAAATTGTTAGATGGAGAGCAGGAAGCCAAAATTATAGCGACTCGCCTTGCTTCACCTCCACCAGGTTATGCGAATTGGACCCTACGCCTGTTGGCTCGCCAAGTGGTTGAGTTAGAACTTGTTCCATCAATTAGCCATGAAACTATACGGCAAACACTAAAAAAAATGGCATGAGCAATCGAAAAATCCAGTATTGGGTGATTCCACCAAAAAACGATGCTGAATTCGTTGCCAATATGGAAGAAGTTTTGGAAACATATGAAAAGCCATACAACGTTTTTTGCCCAGTTGTATGTATGGATGAGCAACCGGTTCAATTAATTAAGGAAAGTCGCCAACCTATACCAGCAACAGAAAATCACCCACTTCGTGTCGACTATGAATATGAACGCAACGGTACAGCCAGCATCTTCATGTTTACCGAACCGCTTTCAGGCTGGCGTGAAGCTATTGCCCGTAGTCATAGAACTAAAGTGGATTGGGCAGTTGAAGTCGCCCGAATACTTGAGGGGCGTTATGCCGACTGTGAAAAAATCACTTTGGTATGTGATAATCTTAATACGCACACGAAAGGGGCGTTTTATGAAGCGTTTGAGCCCGATCATGCTCGTGCTCTTGTCCGCAGGATTGAATTTTGTTATACGCCCAAGCACGGTAGTTGGCTCAACATTGCTGAAAATGAGTTGAGTGCAATGACTCGACAGTGCATTTCAGGTAGGCGTCTTGGAGATATTGAAACTCTGCAAAAAGAAATTCAAGCATGGTCAACCGATGTGAATGGCAGCCAACGTGGTGTTGAATGGCATATGAAAATCAACGACGCACGGTGTAAATTGAAGTCTATCTACCCTAAAATTAAGCTTTGACAGAGCACTACTAAAAAAATGAAGAATGTCAAATTCTACCCGATAATTTAAACTTGAAGAAGCACTAATGCCGTTTCAGTTTACTCCGATGGCTGAGTAACAGAAGGGTCAACAACAGGAGGTTGTGCAAGATTCATGTTTTTCTTAAGGGTATTAATCTGTTCGGTCACATCTTTTATCCCCTGAAAAAAAGGTTTATTGAATTTGCTTTTAAATAGAAACTCACCCACCATCGCATTACCGTCAATACGGGAAGCAGCGGACACATAATCAAAAGGTTCCATTATCTTCTTGAATTGAGGTGTCATCATGATTTGGCTCTCCGGGTTGGCATACGCAAGAAGAGGAACAAAGTTTTTCACAGTATACATAGCTTCATTCACATCAAAAAAGAGTATTGAAATATCCTGTTGCAAAGATTTTCGAAGCTCCTGGTCTTTGAATCCTTCCATAAATCCACTTTTGGCATTTGCTGTCATAGCTTTTTCAAACATCGGTTTTCCCAGAGTTATGACAAAATCATTTCCAATAAATCCTGCATATATCTGCACGGGACCAACCGGCATCATATAAACTTCACTGCCATTGATCTGAATTCGGTTTATCATTGACTGCTGTTCAGGAGGAAGTTTTGTAATAATTTTTTCAATTGCCTCTTTGATTTTAACAGGGTTTTTAAACTCTAATGCTGCAAGAGTATTTATGTTGGCCATATTGATACTGATGGCATCATATACTCCCAGACTGACATTACTTCCAAGGTTGTCGATTAAATCTTTTTCAACATCAATATTGTAGTCTGTTTTAACACGGGAGAAATCCTTTTTAATTGCACTGAGAGACTCCTTATTGAGCGTCTCTTGAATCATCTTCCAGTAAATCTGAAAATTCTCAACTACTCCGGTTAGCAAAAGAGGTTTCTCCTTGAGTCCCAGGACAAGATCTCTTTTGGGAATAACACCTTTAAACAAATTTAACGCTGGTGAGTTTTCAACAATATTGAGGACAAAATTGGCCTTGAAATCTGAGCTTTTCAAATCAGCAGAAACTCCAGCACCCTGATAGTCCTTAAGGTAGTTCAAGCCCGGGTACTCCTTACTGCTATAGTCCTTTCCATTTTCATTTTCGGCCGCTCCTGCAACAGCAGGTTTAAGATACTGCATAGCCTGTGGATTAGCTTGAAATATCCTTCCAAGATTTGCGTATAAAAAGAACTCCTTTGTTGGATTTACCTTATCAATTACATTTATAAATGTTGGTGCTGCAATCAGCTTTTCTCCGTCTTTGGCAAGATTTTCAAAAAATTGCCTGGAATCTACCATAGGATTTGTACCAAGAAAAAGATATCCATTTTTGCTTATCATGTAAGAGGGGATAGATGGAGTATTAGCTGTCTCTGATACCTGATTTTCGGACGGAGCATCCTCATTTTGTTCTTCTGCCTGTGCATCTGCCGGTTGAGCCTCATCCGTTTCTGTCTGGGTATCATCGTTTTTGTGTGAATCTTCCAGATCTTCTGGTTCAGAAGAGTCTATGTCAAAATACCAGCTCCATATATCACCGTTTTTTGCGAATTTGGCATCAGGATTCTCATTTTCAACAAATTCCTTTATTTTTGCAACAGCCTTCTTTTCATCCTTTATAGGAAGCAATATCATGATGTTCATGTGGGGAGTGTCATCTCCATTCATAATCTTGAAATCAGACACTGCAACCCCAAGTGGCTTTGTGATATCAAACCCGTTAGATTGCAACTCTTTTAAATCAAACGGGTTAAATCCAAGATCCTCCTTGATTTGCTCTATATCTTCTATGGGATTTCCCCAAAAGGATTTATCTGTAACTGAAAAGTAATCGTAGAACTCCTTTGCCGAAGAAAATTTGATAACAAAATCAGTTGATTCGGGTAATATTTTCATTGCCTCTCCAATCTCTGCAGCAGAAAAGCATGGGGCGGCTGAAAGGTTAATTAAAAGTGTCGCCAAAATAATGATAAGTGTTTTTTTCATAGAATCTCCGTATCCGAGCAAAAAAGTGCTCAAAAAATTTAAGGTTAAGTTGTGCCTTTGTCAGAAACGACAACCTGCATTTAGAAAAATAGAACATATATGGCAGATTTAACTGCTATAAACTATAGGAAAAGCCCTTCATCAGAGAGACGAGAGTCATTGCAGAAAGAGATGGATTTTAATGAAGTATCGGTTTTGATGTTAATGATATTGATTCCATTATTCTCAACCACTGCATAGGTGTAAAAACGGCTTCTTGGATCTGAAAGTGAACCTGGATTAAGAAAAATAATTTGTCCCCTTTTTTCAAGGGCATGCACATGGGTATGACCCTGTATAGCAAGGTTTATATTGGAAGATATTGCCTCAGACGGGAGCTTCTTGAAATATTCGTGTCCGTGGTGGAGGAAAATTTTCCAATCCATGACATCAAAAATCATTGTATCCTGATATCCTGGTGAAAAGGATGAGCGGTCACAATTACCGTAGACAAAATAAAAAGGATTTTGAAATTCACAGAGATCATTAAGTATAAAATCTGGTTGATAATCAGGATATCCATAACGTGGATAGCGTGTGCCAAAAAGATCCCCTGCCACAACCAGAGCGTCTCCCTGGTTAAGCAGATCTTTTAGGGTGATCCATGTGGAATAGCTTCCATGTACATCGGCTGTTACAATAAGTTTTTTCATATATCTTTAAGAAAAATAGCGTGATACTCATCTTCTGAGAAATGTTTTTTAAGTAGTTTATGGATACATGCATAAATCTCGTCAAGCTCGCTATCATCAAGTCTTGGAATAAATGCCTTCATAAACTGATCTTCTGAGAATTTTTGAAGGTAAAACATGATGGTCTCCTCATCAGTTTCTCTATCCATGCCAAATGCCCCAAAACCTTTATATTGGTGTATAAACTCATGACGATCCTTGTTGTTGAAGAGCATAGTCACTCCTTATCTGGAAATTTATTTCTTATAGCCTCGATCACATCATATATGGATAGAAAAATCTCTACCAAGTCAGGGTCAAAATGGTGTCCAGCTTCTTTTTCAAGCAGGGAAACAACCTCAGTCTCCTCCCATGCCGGTTTATATACTCTTGCAGAGATCAATGCATCATACACATCTGCCAGTGCGACAATTCTTCCTGCAAGTGGGATATTTTCACCCCTGAGCCTCCGTGGATATCCTCGTCCGTCCCATCTTTCATGGTGAGTATATGCAATATCAAATGAGAGTGCATCTAGATCGGAAACATTCCCATGAAAGAGTTTTGCACCTTGATAGGCATGAGTCTTCATTATTTTGAACTCACCATCATTGAGTCTGGCCGGTTTTTTTAGAATAATGTCAGAAATAGCAACTTTACCCACATCATGGAGCATTGCCGCAATTCTTAGAATATCCTTGTAGTTTTTTATCTCTTTGTATTTAAGACCTTTGATTTCCGCCCATTTCTGGAAAATTTCTATCGAATATGAACCCACCCTGTTAACATGAGCACCTGTCTCTTTAGGATCTCGGAGTTCCGCCATTTTAATCATTCTCAAAATCATCTCACGTGTCATCTTGGCTTTTTCAATGGCAGATGTTGCACTACCTGCAAAAAAATTAAGATAATTTTCATCAGACGTTTTAAAGGGAACATGCATGCCAGAGTCATCCTTGGCATTTATAATCTGCATGACACCTATTACCTGAGACCTGGTTGAGATAAGGGGGATGGTCATCATGGAGTTTGTGATATATCCGGCAATTTCATCAAAGCTGCTATTGAACGAATAGGGTACTGTATCATCCAAATTATGAACATCATCAATATTGAGCGATTGCCCTTTAAGTGCTACATAGCCTGCAATAGACTTTTCATTAACAGGAATTGAAAAGCTGGAATATATCTGTTTGTTGTTCAGGGGATCTTGTTTTCGCAACGTATCATTCTGAACGTAGCTGAAGTTTAACTCCTGGTTGTCCAACAAGAAAATAGAGCCGGCATCTGCATTGGTAAGTCGTCGTGTTTTATATAGTATTGTATCAAGAAGAGAATCGATATCTTTGATATGATTCAATTCATCATTTATTTTCAAAAGTTGGCTTAATTTGTCATCATCGTTAAATTGCATCTTTAAATTTACCTCCCGTCTTTGCCTGTCATCAAAAAAACACATTGAGGACAAGCAGCCGGACTGAATTTAATATACTCTGTATGAAAAATATTGGAATATTTTCTTATAATTTAATGATTTTTTGAATTCAATTAAATACTTGAGTTTTCGAAAAATAGTTTTTCTTGAAATTGACATATTGGCACTAAATTTGCTTTAAATATTATTTATGTTGATAATTCAACACATTACATCTTCTATTATTGATGGCTTGAATTCTC
>JADGBC010000053.1 GCA_015231705.1 Desulfamplus sp.
ATGAAATTATTGAACAGATTACTCTCTGGAATTAAAAGTGACTCATTTACTTTAACAAGGATACGGAAAGTAGCATTGGAATTACCAAAACATTCAGAACATATACTGTTGTCGATTGATATGATTGCAGTAGCTTTTGTTCCGCCTTCACTGTCAGGTGACACATTTTCACCATTAAATATAGAATAACCTATTGGCTTTATGTTTACGGTACTATCTCCCTGCAGAACCAATTTGGGATCAGCATCGCCTGAAACCGCATAAAAACTGACTCGCAGATTTTTATTTTTATTATTTGCAGCCACGTCACCCAGATTGCCAATGGTGGCTATTGCCTCAAAAGAACCTTTATCACTTTGTAGTATATTTACATTTTCTATATACAAATCAGGCAAATTGAATATTAGACCATCTACTGACTTGAGATTATCACTCTCAGAAGTCTCACTGACTTTATTATCAGGATCAATAATCTTAACGATTGAATAGATTTGATTCTTACCATAACCAAAGACTTTTTTAAGATTATTGTCGTTAGAATCACTATCAGGGATTTCAAGAGCAAAACCAACAACATCTAAGCTATCACTCTTCACAACTCTTGTGCCGATCAACAGTCCATTATTTTTAATCTCTTCGATTGTACTCTCTTTATATGAATCACGTACAAGATAATATACTATCTCGACTCCTGTCTCAGGAATACTCCCTTCAACGGTATTACTGTCATCAATAGTTATTTTTCCGCCTGGATATATTGGATACGGTTCATCTATAGATACAAACAATATATCTCCGGAGACAATATTTAGTAAGTTAGCAGATTGATCATCGTCAATAATTGTGATTTCTTTTTTAGACGCAGAGGAGAGGTTATACTGTCCAGAGCCAGGAGCCAATTCTATTGATACACTCTCATCAGCTTCTAAAATAGTGTCATCATTAGTTTTCAGAGTCAAGAAACTGACGGAATTAGCTCCATAAGGAATAAACATGACTCCTTGTACCGCTCCGGTAGTAGGATCGATACCTGGGCAGTTACCCACTGAACTATTGATTTGATCACAAGTATAGTCTTCCCCCTCACCTAAAATAGCTGTTCCACTCAAAGTATAACCTACATTAATTCCTTCAGCAGGTATAATACCGGCGGTAAGAGCAAGGGTATATGTTATTGACTCTCCCTCAGCAATCTGGCCAGTTGTATCTGCAGAGGATGTCAAGCTTAGAGTGGGAGTTGTCACTACTGGTGGAACATATGGATCTTCGGGTGGATTTCCATCCGCTTGCCATTTGGCAGTGTCATACCAAGGTTTATAATACTTTTCGAGGTTTTCCTTAGAGCCGAACTGATAACTGCTGCTGACAGTAAGCTCGGTAAAAGGGCATGTGTCATAAGGCACATCAATGTCAAAATATATCCACGCAGGCTCTTTTGATGGTTCAAAGTTACTCAAATAAATCCTGAAAGCGTTCACTTCACCATAAAGATCTTTCTCTACACACTGACCTGACCAGATATCTACAGGATTGCTGGAAGTACAAGCAGTAGTAGTTCCAGAGCCACTCTCTCCTCTCCTGTATTTTACCTTTATCCCCTCATAGCACTTCTGATATGGTAAATTCCAGAAAGTCATGTGCATTATCATGGATGTTGCTCCTGGCGGGAAAAAGGCCTTCAGTTTAATTGTCCCCATTCCATAAGTTGTATAAAAGTTGGATGGAGAAGTCACACCAGGATTAATATTATTTATCTGGATCAAGGTATCTGCATTAAAGAATGCCTTGTAGTTTATTCTATTATAAATAGAGGGATATTGTAAATTGGCAAAACAGCTATGAGTCAAAGATAAAAAAAGCAATAAAGTTAAAGATATCAGGGTAAGTCTTCTCAATTTGATTTTCTCCCTATTCAAAATAAAGTAGGGGGATATAACAGCAACGATAATTTACTGTATACCCCCCTATAAACGACTTAAGTTATAACAATGGATATTACTGACGAACGTTTACTGTAGTGTTTCCATTGGTATATGAAACTGCTGATTCAGGAGATGCTGCGTAGTTCCAGTCCATATCAAAATTCTGAGCTACATTTATGTAAGAATTTAATATTGGTACTCCAGCATAGGTAACTGTAGTATTAGGTGCCATTGCATTACCAGTTGCACCACCAGCCAAACCTACTTTTACCCAGCCTTTTACATAACCTGCATTAACTGCACCCTGAATATTGGGCAGAAGAGCCTGCATAGAAACCTCAGGCAGGGCAGCACTAAAACGCAGCGGCGAGATATAACTAAGCAGTATTGTCTCCATCATATCGTAAACCCTGTAGGTGATATTGCCGGCAATACCTGTGCAAGCTCGAGTTAGCCAGAAGGCAGAACCCTGACCTCTCATGTAGTGAGTTGGGAGAGTGTTGATAATAACAGTGTCCAGATATCCATTTTCGTCTGAAAAATTAAAAGGGATAGCGTACTCCTGTTTTGCAAGGGTTGCCTCAATCTCTGCAACACTATTATTTACAGAGCTCGAAAGTGGGAATTCAGTTATTACTGAAGAGTTTAAATGTGCAGCGTTATCCCAATTTTTCAGGGCAACCATATTGATGCTTGCTGTCTGGTCATAGAAACTATTCTCAAGGGTGAGTGTACCGGTAAGAGTGTTGGAGACATCCTCGGAAGTTCCGTCAAGGTTAAAATCACAAGCTATCAGGTTAGCTATCGGAACAGCAGGTACTCCCTGCAAGTTACCATATGCCATTGCAAGGGTATCTTTATCAAGAGGGGCTGTAGCAGGGTAAGAGGCAAGCCCTATTACTTCAACATGGCCAAATGTAGTTGTGTCTCCTGCTGAAAGCAGGATTGGAGAAAAAGCTCTCTGAAATGGAGTCTCTTCCGATGCCCATACACCTGAGAAAGGATTACATGCAGCAGTTCCGTTCCACTCAAATGCACTGCTTGCAAGAACGCTGTCGTCAGTGCTGTATATTTCAGCCAGACCGGCTGCATTCATTCTTACAACGCCTTCCCACATATCGGTTGGGGTAAGGTAGATAAGAAAGTCCAATACCTCTGCACTGCACATAGCTGATCTAAAAACAACCCTGGCAACAACCGCTCTATCGTTACGAGTATTTATTACTTTTATTACTGTATCATAATTCCACTGTGTCTGATAGATCTGTCCAAGAAGAACATCTCCATAATAGTTCTGACCAACAGTTACTCGGGTGCTGTCATCTCTTGCACTTGCGTCAAATGCAAATGCATTACCTACACACAACACTGAAATCATAAGTGCCACAAGCAAACCTAATGCTTTTCTGTTTTTCATTTATTTTCCTCCAAAAATTATTATTAAACCAAACAAACAATTAAAACATGTAAACAACAAACTCATCTTTCTCTACTTCTGATTTCTTACAACCACCTCCTTGGCAAGCTATTTTATTTTTCACATCAATGTGAACAAAGAAGCAACACTCAATAATTGTATTTTTCATTATCAATCAAGATCAACCTTGTCAACAAAATAATATCATTTTGAGATAGTTCTACAGTGAGAGTTTTAACGTATATTTGCAAAAGGGTTGAGATAAACATGGTACCATTTGCCATTCAACTCTATCCAGTGGTCATTTATAGTCTGCGTTTTGGAAGAGCTCTTCACGCCCTTCTCTCCTATATCGAATATGAGTCCAATAGTCACAACCGCAAGCCCTGTACTATGCTCAATATTTGAAATTCTACATCCTTTCAATTTTCGTGCCTTAGAATGGTAAATCCTGTAAGTTTCCAAAGGAATCTGATATTTTGTGTGCGGGGCTTCTATTAAATATGCAGCGTCAAACTGTCGAGTTCCCTTGTATTCCCAATATAGTGCTATCTGTTCAGACAAACTTTCAGGGACGTTTTTAATCGCATTTTCAAATGTGAAGGTTGATTTCGTACTATCCTGTGTTTCGGTATCTGAACCATATACATCAGCACTTAGCAGACTCATCAAACAGGAAAATATCAGAATTGAAGAAAAATTTACAGAGACTATCTTTTTGATAATTTTATTTTTTATCATAACTTATATCTACACATCATCTTTAAATTAAAAAGAACGGGTTGAAAACGACCATCATTGTTCACATCAGTGAATTAATTTAAAACATGATATTCTTTTTTTAGACGTTCAAACTCAGCATCCATTTTTTCCTTGTAGTGTTTTTCTATAAGTTTCTGCCTGATGATCTCTTTTACTGATTCAAAATCTTGCTTTTCACCTTTCTTTTTATCTGCAACCTGAATCAGCAACCAGTTATCATCATACATAAATGGCTCCGAAATCTGACCTTTTTCAAGCGATGCAGCGTAATTCCATATCTCCTTTGGCAATTTATCCTCTGCCATCCAGCCCATGGAGCCATCCTTTGCCTTTGTCTCATCATCAAGACTCTCCTGTTGAACTGCCGTGATAAAGTCCTTTGTTCCGCTCTGAATGTCCTTTCTGATCTTTTCACACACAACTTTATGCTTGACCATAAGCATGTTGAGATTGTACTGATTCGGCACCATAAACAGTTCTGGGTTGGCAATATAGTAAGACTTCAACACATCTTCGTCAATATCAATGGATTGCTGAATTTTATCACCATACAGTATTCCGAAAAATTTTTCTGTCATGATCTCTATTTTTTTATCTATTAGGGGATCATTCCATTTTTTCTTTGCTTCCAGTGCGAAAAGTCTGTTTCTCAAAAGAGAATTTATCTTTTGATCATCTGTAGTCTGAAAGTCTGGTGATAGCAGCGAGTTTTCTACATCAAGATCCATCTGCGTTATACTGAATCCATCGCCTTTAACAAAAATCTTACTATCATCACCGGCGTGAGCGGGTAGCACTGGCAAATTTGACAGGATGCAAAAATATATTCCAATTAGAGCCACTTTTATTATACTATTCAATTTACTTTAATTCTCCTGAGAGTCTTTTGCTGTTATATTTTCTGATTTACTATATATCTTACAACCCTATAGAAAAATCTTCCAGAGTCTTTGACATAAGAGGATGATGCATGGGATCATTATTAATAATGGAGCTATAACGCTCCAGCATCATCTTCTCTTCTTCGACATTTCTCAACTCCTCAAGAAAATGTACCGGTCGGTTGAGAACTGCACAAACGTAGGGAGTATAAAGGTTTTTATATCCTTTATCAATAAGTTTAAGACAAAAATCCACATCCCCCAACTGAGAAAGTTTTAGATCAAAACCCTGTACTTCATAAAATTTTCTCTTTGACACCCCAATCAAATCCCATGAGACAGCACTGTAGTTTCTAATACAACTTGCAAAATGCCAGTATCCAGGACACTGCTCAACATTCCGATAGGCATAACCTGCAACACCATTTACACCTAATAGCATTCCGGTGTGGTAAAAAAAACCATTGGGGTAGATGATCTTTACCCCAACAGCACCTATCTCATCCCTTTGAGTATGCTCAAGTAAACCAAAAGGGTAATCACTGTCAAGCAAATCTATAAACCTTGAAGAAAAAATGAGATGGTCTCCCTTTGCCGAATCAGCTCCAGCATTATAAATTTCTGATCTACCGGCACTGTCTTTGACCATTACCACATCTATATTTGGAAGGTGACTTACAGAATCAAGACAGGACTCATCACTATCTCTGCATACCAGCACAATATCAACTGGCACAGGGGAGAGATTTTTGATATTGTTAACCATTGATAATAAAAATTCCGACCCTGCTTCAATCACATGAGTAGATGAACATTGTAGAGTAACGCTTCTTTTTATTCGATAAACACCAAGTTTGGTTCCAGAAGACTTCAATACAACAGCATCCTCACCCCGACGCCTCATTGCTGCCTCTAACGCCCTTTTCCCGGCATCATAAGCATATATTTTAGCACAGGCATCAAGTGCAACAGAGCCCTTTACTGATCGCCATGAATAAAGAATCATGGGGATATGGCCTATTTTGTTAGCTTTTTCAGTGATCCGAAGAAAAAAATCATAATCCTGAGCACCATCCATTTGCGGATTGAATGGTGCACACTCACCTGCCTGGCCATCAGTATTTAAAATACGGATCCTCTCCAATGCCTCTCGCTTAAAAGAAACAAGATGCGGGCAGTACATGTGGCTCAACAGCATGTCAGGATTCCAGTCTGGTTGAAGCCTTGGAGAGTGTCTCCAACCTTTCTGATCTACCATATCCTCATCAGAGTATAAAACATCGACCTCAGGATTATCATTAATATATTGAGCGATCATCTCCAGGGCAAAGGGCTCCATAAGATCGTCATGGTCACATAAAACAAACCAATCTCCCTTTGCAATACTTATAGATCTGTTTGTATTTCCTGCTATTCCGTTGTTTTTGTCTGAATATATGACACGAATGTTGTCTGATTCAGATTCAACTCTATTGAGAAATTCAATAAACATTAGATCCGTGGAGGCATCATCGCTTATACAAATCTCAAAATTTGAGTATGTCTGGGATTTAAGAGAGTCAAGAAGCTCCCTGAAAAAGATCAGCTCGCTGTTGTATGTGGGTAATATAATGGAAAAAAAAGGCTTGTATTTGAGTTTTGCAATTCTCTCAGAAGACTTTTTCAAATCAGGAGAGTGAAAAGCCAGCCATTTGTGATAAAAATCAGTTCTCTTTTTTTCCTGCTCTTCTATCTTCTTTTTCTCTTCTTCCGTAAGGTTATATATCTTATCTTCCTTTTTCTTAAACTGGGACGGAATGGCAATTTTTTTATCATTAGATGTTCGGTTATTGATGTCAATCAGGTTGGTATTCAAATAGGGGTCTTTAACTATATTATATTTTTCAGCAAGATCTCTTACATCAAACATTGCTGCTCCATGATACTGTTCGATATTGCCCTTATAGAGAAGAAATGCATGCGGTGTAAAAACAGACCTGTACCCCGCTCTGTTCAGACGAAAACATATTTCTACATCCCACATGGTCTGATCAGGAATGCCTTCTTTCAAAACTTCTTTCAATACTGTAGAAGAGATGGCCATGGCAGCACCGGATACAGCGACAACATCTCGTGTCCGTTTGGCAGGCGAATGCTTATCCCCTGAATCATATTCCCAAAAGTCATTACGCATATCACCCCATGGCATAAGGCTTCTGCCGGCTGCTATGATTTTGTCATCACCCGAATAGACAAGTGCCCCCACGGCCCCAATATTGCTACGTAACGCAACAGGAACTATCTCGTTCACAAATTCTTGCCAGGAGTTGGGAATCAGGGTACTGTCTATAAATATAACAATATCAGCATTTGTGTTGGCAATCTCCATTGGAAAGATGTTCGATGGATCCCAGACCAGGCACTCTAAATGAATAGAATTTGAGACATCATAAGGATCAAAATAAAAATTACGTTTACCAATTTGAACCACAAGTATATTGATTTTTTCCGGCATGGCAAAACGTGTACGATAAAAACCTCTGATATTTTCAATATGGTCTTTTATATATTGAATTTTATCTCCGGCTCTTATGTAGTGCTCTTCCAGAGCTTTTTTACCCCGATTAAATATTTCAGGCTTCAACATTCCGCCAAGCATGGATGTCTCATTTTCCCTCCATGAATATAAAATATCCTGGATATGTACAAAGTTCTGTCCCATATCCATAAGACGAAGCAGCAGATCATAATCCTGTGAACCGTCAAACTCTTTTCTCAACCCGCCTGCTTGAAGAAACAGATCTTTTCTGACGCACACCATATGGAGAATATAGTTGTGCGTCTCAAGAAGAGAAGGTGAGAAGTCTGGTTTAAAATTGTAAGAATGGTGATATCCATCTATTGAAAGGTAATCCTCGTCTGAATAGAAGAGTCCTGCATGAGGATTCTGATCAATGGCCTCTTTTGTTTTTAGCAGAGCATCTGGATAGAGTTCATCATCATGGTCAAGAAAAATGATAAAATCGCCTTTTGCATGTTCTACACAGGTATTGGTTGATTCCGAAATCCCCTTATTGTGTCTGTTTGTTATTATTTTTATACGATGGTTCTGATTATTCACAGGCTTGTCATGATTGTGTTTGCTTTGAAGTATTTCTAAGTAGCTAAGGGTATCTTCAGAATCAGATGAATCGTCGCATATCACAATCTCCCATACCGAATAGACCTGATTTGCGACTGAATTAACAGCCTTTTCAAGTAGATTTGACGGAGTATTATAAACAGGAATGACCACTGAAAAAAGCACACTCTTGCTGTGAGGATATTCAGGCAGCATCAATCTTGGAAAAACGTCAATCAGTTTGTGCTTGACAAGCCATGCAAAGTATTCTGGATCAAGAGTTTTAAGGCTCTCAATCTGATCAGAAAGTGACCTTATCCATTGATTTTCCGATAAAACAAATGGATGTAGCCATTTTTTTATCCTGTTTGATACTCTGACTGCAAATCTGTTTTTATGCATATTTTTATATAATTCCGTATAGTCTCAAGGCGATTTGAAAAATCAAACACTTCAAAGGTTTGAGGATCATATCTCTTTATAAAACCGTTGAAGCTCACAGGCATGTTGCTCAGGGGTTTTCATAGGCTTTATATTATCTCTTAACTGAAACTCCAAAGATCTGTCACTGACCACCATCTCAATTTTTGAAGCAAGATCACTCCTATCACCGGGATTAAACAAAATACCATTACTCATATCTTTAACAAAGTCCGGAATACCGCCGATATTTGCCCCAATAACCGGAACCTTCATGGCCATCATTTCAAATACCACCTGTGGAGCATTATCATACCATAAAGGAGGGACCACTCCATAATTCATACCACAAAGGATGTTCGGCAGATTATTAAAATCATATCCATCATGCACCTCAATAGAGCCAATCTTTTTAGATAGAGGTTCGATAAGGTGATAAAGCTCCCACACACCTCTTGCATGAATATGCAAACTTATCTGTTTTAAAATTTTGGCATATTTTGTTTCAGCACTATTTTGCTGACCACTGCCAGACATCTCAGTATTATGTCTGTCCATGGAGAGTAAAGTTTCAAGGAGAAATGGCAATCCCTTTGGTTGAGATGAAATACCAAGAAAAATAATCTTCAGCAGTTTATTTACCGAGCGTTTGGATGATATAGTGGATTCTTTTTTATTGTCTGATAGAATCTCTATATTTTGATATTTCCCTTTACATTTGTCTTGCAAAAAAGAGTTAATATTTCCGATAGAGACTTCAGCCATCTTGTTGCCAATATGGCATGTGGTTACAAGGTGAGCCTTTACACCCTGACTGATATAAAAATCCCTTACAAAATCTGATACAGCATGAACCATATGTGCCTGATTCAAACTCTCAATTATTAACTTACGGCGTTTGTCATACAGAAGATGACGGTTATCTGAAAGAGCACACTGATCCTGACTCAGGCCAGAGGGTTTGTTTGAAGGGATCTTTTTCAAGAATCTATTAACATTCTGAGTAGGAAATCCTGCGGCAAATCCAGCAATCCGTTGCAATTTTCTCCATATTCTATCGCCAAAAGGCAGAAGGTTAACATGAAAAGCTATCCTTCTTTTCATTATCTCTTTTGAATAGGATGGAGGCTGAATACAATCTAAGCATTTATAGCCATTATTGAAATCCTTACAGATATCTTTATCCTTATATAAAAGATAAATCTGATTACAGACCGGATGGTAGTTATGGAGCGAAAAAAGAGTTTTGCATCCACGCTTTACTGCGATTTTGATGCAGTTAGAAGAGAAACCTTCAATATTGTGAAAGTGGACAATATCAGGTTTGATATGATTTATAAGCTCGTCGAAAAGCTTTTCAACAACAGGCTCTGAGACATCCTGCATAGGATTTTCATAGTTGAAAAAACCAGGTGCAATATTGGGGGCATTAAAAATTTCATAGTTTTTTACCCCCATGCAATCAGGACCTCTTTTGATATATGCCCTGTTTTTAAAGTCATATGCAAAACCTGCTGAAATTGAGAAGAGCCTGTGCCCTCGTTCAGACAGCTTTACTGCCATTGATTGGGAGTAAATATTTACTCCCCCTCCTACCTCCGCACCCCGCCAAAGAGGTGCCCAGTTTACATAAAGTATTTTCATGTTAATTTTATTTTTTCAGGGAATTGTTATACGTTCAATATTGGAATAAGCACTTGTTGAGCCTGTCGAAGCATAGGCAGTAAGTGCAACATAATAATCAAAGCCACTAAAGAGGTCTAAAGAGAGCAAAGTTGTATTGCCCATATCCAACGAGCCTATATAACTTAAATCTGATGGAGCATAATATAACGTTACTCCATCTGCTCCATCAGGCATAGTCCAACTCATATCCATATGAATGCCTGATACAACCGCAGATAGTATTGGAGGTACAAGCACTGTCTGAGTCGATGTCCTATCGATAGAAAATCCAACGAAATAATCCCTGTCAAAATCTGGAAGTGGAAAAGATAGTGTTTTGCTTTCCGATTCTACAGATAGGCTTGTAATCAGCTCTCCTTGCTCTCTTGTATTCCATAATTCAATCAGATAGTTCCCGTCATTTTCAAGCCCGCTAATCTGCATAGTGGCGTCAACATTGCCAGTAATATTGCCCGAGGAAAGGCGTTTGTCATTGAGCAGATATACAACTCCCGACTCGCCATTTGATGAGGCGAATACTTTTAAGTAGCCCTCTGACAACATCTTTAAGTCCCCGCCGGACAGTATTTTTCCATCCTTATCAGATACTACTTTTATATTACGCTCGAAAGGGAGACTGTTAATGTTTCGAAATGGTATCTTTGTCTGGCCAAAAAAATCTGCCATGTTCTTTTGATAATTGAGCATGTTGTCTGACAATCTTGGGCCATTATATTCAAGTGTTTTTCCAGGCCACCTAAGCCCCATTCCACCAGCTCCTGAGGCAAATTCAGCCCATATAATGTTATTAAAGACATCTTCATCATCTTCAAGCGTATATTCAGATGAATACTCTTCAAGGCTGATTGGACCGAACTCAAGATC
Source organism: Desulfamplus sp. (assembly GCA_015231705.1). GTDB lineage: Bacteria > Desulfobacterota > Desulfobacteria > Desulfobacterales > Desulfobacteraceae > Desulfamplus. Next base: position 11,053 of record JADGBC010000053.1, read on the forward strand.
CAAAACTGGTCTTGAATCGACACTGTTCCCAGTCACATATTGTATCATCCGCTTTGAGTCCCACGCAGGCCTGATTGAGGAGACAGAGTCACCGGATGCAGTGGGATCTTTAACAGATTTTGTATAATTATGGATACATACAAAATCAAAATAATCACCGAGCAGAAGAAAATCCTTAAGTTCGAACTGTGGCTGCCATATCACAGATGAGATAAAAGCCATGGTATCGCTATCAATTGATCTAAGATATCCAAGCAGATCTTTTATCCACTCTATTCTAACCTTTTCCCACCCTGGATCCAGAGAGGCAAACGTATGGTTATCCCACTCATTCATCATCTCCCATCCAAAAAAATTATGATGCTTGCTGACCACATCATGTAACACTTTCAGCCTTTTTTTCTGTGAAGAGATTGCTCTGGAATCAGTTACAAACTGATCGGAAGAAGAGAGCATACCACCATTTTGAATATTATATGGGTTATACCTCCAGTAATCCTTATAAAAATAGGTGTCAAACGGGGTTATGGTTACATAAATTCCATAATCAGCGCACAGATTCAAGAGATCATCAAGAAACGATAATGTCTCCTGAAAGTAGTGCTCTCCAGACTCTGTTGCAGGAAATTCCAGATAAGAGATCCCCTTATCAGGTGCGTACGGATTGTTGCTATGAGCAAAAGCCAGATCTTCAATAAAGATCCTGACAAGATTAATACCCTTTAAAGAGAGAGATTCAATGTATTTCTTTGCAAACCCAGATTCAATGCTTTCATTCCAGTTGATAAGCTGCTTAAAGGTATCATCCCAAAGTGGCATGTCATATAAATCTCTGATACCAAGCCAGGTAATTCCAACCGGTTCTGTTACAGGCATAAACGGCGTTCCATCTTCATGAATAAAAAAACGGCCTGATGGAGAGGGATAAATTTTGCCTTTCCCATAACCTGAAGGAGATGCTGGTGTGGTAAATGAAAAGTTTGACTGTGCGGAACCAGGAGATACAAGAGGAGAAAGATTGCCATGAGAGTCTTCAGCTCTTACAGAAAAATGGTAAGTAGTCTTTGGATCAAGGCCGGTTATTCGTAATGTCTCTTTTTTCCCCGCAATCTTTGGAATGAACCTGTTATGAAAAGAGGTTGCAGAAGCCCACGCCTCCTCAGTTGAGATAATACCACTTTTTGAATACTTTATGTGATACTTAACAACTTGTCCGGCTGCAGGGTTATCATTGGGAGATGTAAAGGAGATCAATGCGGAAAAAGGATTTATGGCTGAAAAAGTTATATCATTTACAGGCGACGGAGTAAGCGTATCCGAGGATGGAAGCAAAAGTACCCTTGCGTAATTAGAAGGCCCTGTAAGACCATCTCCGAACCATTTAAAATAACGATCAATCTCAAATGGTTCATCCCACCGTGTTTCATCATATTGAATGGTCAGAGGCCCGCCGTCATCATCTTCAACCACAATGATATTCAATGAAATATATCCAATAACCGGAACAGATCCTCCCAAATGTTGCCAGGGAATAGCCGTTTCAACAATATATCCGGAGTCTGTATCTGATAAGTTATTTACAGTGCCTTTGATTCCAACAGCTTTTCTGATTCCTGAAAACTCTCCATAATACTCTGTAGAACCTGTATTGTTGCCCCTGTCAAATCTGTAGTTCTTTCCTGTAACTGTAAATGCAACCACCCTGTCATTTTGTGTCAGAAAAGCATCTCTTGAGCTGTCAGGATCAATATAAATTTCTACGCCATCATCCTGATTTGTCTGCCATGCAGATCCAGAAGAGTCATCCCATATATTGTCATCATCGACCTCTATAAGGATATAGAGATTTGCAGTATCGTACTTGAACATATAACGAATACGGTTGTCATCTCTGTCATATTTATATATTTGCCTGCTGTAGTCAGTGTTCCACTCACCTTGTTCAATCTGCCCATCAATGGTAGGTGTCCCGTATGTGGCCATGGCATCATAGAATGAAAAATCACTGCTCGTACTTTTATGGTAATAGCCATTATTGGCTGATGCCATTAGCGTTGATGGAATTGCCAATAACAGGATTGGAAAAAAACTGGTAAGTATTTTCTTAGAATATGCCTGCAAACTGAGCCTCATAATAGTTCCTCCTTTCTGATCGGTATTTTTTTAAATCCATTGTTGGGCTTATTGATGAACCGTCAAAAGTTAGCGTTAATTGAGCTGCTACTATCAAACCGTTTTTATCACCATGAACTGTCAAAGTTGCATCAGTTCAGTATTGAGTTTCTTATGTTTCACATGAACGTCACTATTAACGCTCAGCTTCAGCTTCTTGTATCCTATCTTCTGACAGGGTTGTTCAATCAGAAAATAGGTAAGAGCCGCACATATGAAGATAGACAGGAAAGCTACAACTCCTGCTGCCAATATCATATATGGCTGTGTATCTGGATTAACATTGCGTTTAACAAGATCTTTAAATATCATCCATACTGGAAGATGGCAAAGATAAATCGAATAGGAGAATTCTCCAAGCCAGTAAATTGGAGCTTTTAAAAAGGCAGGAATATAGATATATCCCTCATTGAGCACAGCCTGAGTGACTAAAATTGAAGATAGCAGTGCCACAATTGACCAGGTTAAACTTGGATACATGCCTATAGAGTTTGGAACAGACGGTATGGTCAGAAATAAAAAAGAGGTCATCACTATTTTGCCAGTTCTGGTTTCAGGAGATATAAGCCGCACAGAGTCTTTGAATGCCCTTACAGTTGTAAGTTTATAGACAATCAGACCCATCAGTAAACCATCAAACCTGAAGAGCCACCACTCATTTCCACCTGGTCTCCAGAATATGCAGATCACACATAGCAGCCCGACAGCTTTCCAGAACCATTCTTTGCAAATAAAAAACCAGGCAAGAGGCAACAAAACATAAAACTGATTCTCCATGGACAATGACCAGTAGTATCCAAGGTGAGTCACATGCAGTGACTCTTCAAAGTTTCTGAAACACAAAACTGAAGCTACCCAGGCTTTATACAGGGCTTGAGGAGAAAGCCATACCTCATGATCTCTGGAGATTACTCCAACAATAAGTGTGAGGGTAATCCAAAAAAAAGATGCGGGAAAAAGCCTCCAGAACCTTCTTAGATAAAATTTTGCGGTAAGAGACACTTTTTCGGAAAAATCGGTGCACAATGAGGTTCTGTCCAGAAAGGTCACTCCCATAAGATATCCTGAAATTACAAAAAATATATCTACACCAACAGCCGGATGGATGAAAGCCATTATGACAGAGTACTTTTCAGCATATGGGTGAGGCATTCCAATTGGTGCATGCATCATCAGAACCATTATAATTGCAACAACACGCAGGAGCTGTATCTCAATATTTTTTTGATTCATTTTAAAAATTGACATGAGAGGCTTTAGGATTAAACTTACTTCTGACTATTTTCAATGCCTGAAAACAGCTTTGCCATATTATTTTGAGGATATCACGCATAGCTTTAGTACAATTTTTCTTATACAGGGAGTATTGCCCATTTTCAAAAACAGCTGTATAGATCCCAAGGTTATTGGGAACTATAGACTCATTCCAAAACGGAAGAACGACCATTTCACCTGACGGAAGAAAAAACTCCTTAACCATCTTTATTGCAATGAGTATTTTTATGAACAGTCTATTTCTTACATGAAAATTTTTTCTGATCATAAACGGAAATGCAATAGATGATGGATCCAAAGACCTGAATCGGTCACCACGCCTGAGACATCTGTCATCATTGTTCATGGAGGCCTCAACAACAATAGTCTCAGGAGATATTTCTCTTATCTGAGCAATAATACTCCCCTCGTGATCTACGCCATCATTCATATAGGAGTTTATCTCTGTTACAACAAAGATCTTTTCAGGGTATCTTCCATTATATTTTTTGTACTCATCCAAAAGATCAGGAATCCCTGAGAGGAACAGGGCTGATCGCTCCAGAGGCTGTTTTCCAAACCGGCCTTCAAGGAAATCCTCTATTCCCTTACTGTGAAAATGGCACAGATCATCCCTTTTTATAGAAAGCTGTTTTAACCCCATCAGCATGGTCTGTACCATCACCTTTAACAGTGCTTTTTTGTCATCACAAGAGGCAAAATAGTCAAGAAAGTTTCTTGTTTCATAATATCTCAATGTTGTAAAGGGCTTTTTTGATCCCTGAAGTATGTGCCAGATTAGAGAATCTAATGCTATTACGACTCTTTTACCCGTCATTCTCTGAATTCTTATACACCACTCACAATCATCTACATGCAAAAAATAGTCTCTCCAGATTCCAACTTTGTGGATAACCTCAGTCCTGAAAAGTAGAGAGTATGCTCCAGCATATCCTGAATCCCACATACTTTCTTTAACGTGCATCAAATTGCCGGCATCTGTGTGAAGAATATTTGCTCTCCAGCCAAAGCTATCTTTAAACAGATCCCCTCCTGCCTCATACACTGTAGAAGGATTCTCTAAATCCATCATCACAGATCCTGCAACTGCAATGGAGTCGTCACTCAATAGAGCTCTTACAAGATATATCAGCGTATTCTTGTCAATCACAGCATCATCATCAATAAGCCAGCCAAATGGTGGCAACTGATTGTTAACAAATTCAGTATTCACGGCTTCAGGATGGTCTGACTCATCGTTAGAATAGTCAATTTCCTGGTTCAATGAACCTTGTTGAATCTTAAGGATTGGGCGTTGCTGATTCATAGAGGCGAGGTGCTTGAAAAATCGATTAAATCCGCCAGCACCACCAAGATTTTCGCTGTTTCTTAAGACAGTAACTTCAGGAAACTTCTGTTTTAGAAGAGTATCTGTGCCATCTGTCGAAGCATTATCAACAACAAAAATTTTGAGTCTGTCCAGTGGATAATTGATCTTTTTCATCTGCTCAAGAAGAGTTGCAATATTTTTTTCCCTGTTGTATGTTACAATTCCAACTGCAATTTCAGGAAATTGTGTCGAACAAATATCCATACCTGATGCTCTTGAGTCAATATTTGAAGATTTTGTATCTATTTTTGGCAACTTTGAATCTCTATTGAAAAAAGATTCTCTATCTAAATATGACTCTTCAAGATATAATCCGGCAAGCTCAACAAATTCACCTGCTGTATCCGGTATAACAATTTTAATATGAAGCGGTTGCAGGTGGAGATTCTTATTACAAAACAAACTGCCATTAAAAAAATCATGAACAGAAAAAGTATCATGCCACTGCATCATCTGTCCATCAGCTCGATTTGAATCCACCGAAATCGAATTATATGCAACAGAATCATTATTACCTAAATTTTCTGTAGATGGTGGTAGTACCCAGTTTTTTAATGGTGTATTTGAACCATGCTGGTATAAGCCTATATATAATCTGATATTAGATTTATACTTGAGTCCAATCGCATAATGTTTATCTGACTCAAGAAATATCCTGCTTCCCCAGAGGCCATTTTTGATAACAATAGGTTCATGGTAATAATTACTTACCTTTAATGCTTCATATTTGTTAACTGTATAGAAGGGATGACTTGCCTCAATACGCCAGAAAAGAGATTTTTCATTAAGAAAATCCACCTCAAAATCTGGATAGGCAATCATATTATTCCAGGCAGGATATCTGTTACTCACTCATCACTCCAGTTCAAATTTATTTTAGTTTATTGGTTAATTTTAACTTTTTAGAGTTACATTAAGCTGTGAATGAACCCAAGTTAAAAAGCAACAAAATTAGCTGACCTACTTTAAGTTACTTGGAAGTCACCTGATTATTAATGAATTAAGATGGTATGTACCTTTGTTTCTCCCGGGATCAATTCTAAGCACTCCATTTAAATATGTATCATCTATCTTGCCATAGATTATGTTATGTCCCTTATTTATAGTAAAACTGACACTCTTTGATTCAGAAAAAAATGGTTCATCTGCTGTCTGATAAAAAATCTGCGTGATATCATTGTCTTCAGGAGATTGAATATCAATCTTTATTGCCACGCTATCCTTACCAGCCACGGCATCAAATCTTTGCATCTCAATAAAAGGATCCTCACCTGAAGAGGAAATCAACATAACATCCTGTTCTACATCAATACTTTTGATATCTTGACTCTTTCCATGAATTATTTTTCCAATATCACTGCCTTTGATATCAAGCAAATATGAACTTGTGTCATCAAAAAGATGTTTGAAATCGTGCCTGCTCAATGAATTTTTCACAATAAAAAAATCTTTAAACTTATACATCAACAGCCGTTCTGCTATCTCAAATATAACAATATCAGGCTTATTCTTATTGACCATCTGAGGAAGTGAAAAATCTGTTTTATCAATTTCCTCATGATCAATGTAAGTCACCTCCTGAAAATCTCGGCTAAAAAACTGCGACAGAGCATTGCAGAAGGAATCACGTAACATCAACACTTTATAACTGTTCTCTGCCTCTGAATTAGTCACTTTTACATATTCAAAGGTTTCCACAAAGTTATCCTGGTTGCTGTTTTGCTGTAGCCCATGATCTGTTCTTAAATCATGGAATTTAAGATTTGCAAGAGGTTTAGAAAAATATACATCTGCATAAAAATCATCCATCCAGGTCAACTTGCTCATTTGGCTTAAATCATACCTGTAGTATCTACTTTGCAGTATATTGATGTCAATCATTGAGGGACTGTCAATATAACTGAAGGTGTCTGATATTTTATCAATGATGGCCTTGTATCCAATATATGCACCTATATTGGACCAGTGGCTGTCTGTTTTATAATACAATCTATCACTGTAATTATCTTTCTGCTTTGTTAATACATTTTTCAAATCAACGAAATTGATATCAGATAATTTTAACCTTTCAATTATCTGATCGTATGAATTATGCCCATTTTTTATCTTGCTGAATCTTGCTGGAAGGTATTCTGGATATATGGAGTGTTTATCAGGCACAATAACAAATAAAAATGCGATATTCTGCCTCTCAAGATATGACTGAATATTTCTTAATGAACTCATAAAAACCGTTAATTGATTCATATTAAAATATTTAATATTCATGTATTGTTTCAAAACATCTGCAAAATAATCACCCAGAAAAAGAAAACCGTTTTTGCCTATCACAACTTTCTGGATATCCATGCTTTTTCCAAAAAGATCATATTGCAGTCTGGCACAGGCGGCAATCAGATCGTTCCTTAGGCCAAAATTGTCGTTGAACCATCTGTTAACCTGATCAGGCATCCCCTTCAATTTTTCAAAATCAGAAGGGGATTGTAACTCAAATTTTACTCTGTCACGCTTCTCCTGTTGACGAAAATGCTCATCATCTATCTGACGTAATCCTGATAGTTGAATAATAGCAGGCACAAAAAGAAAGCATAACACAAGAAGTGCAAATAGAAATTTCACTTTATGGAAAGAGGTGTTTTCCAAAATAGACCTTGCAATTTTATAAATATTAAAACCTGAAATATATAAAGGGATTATATGCCCCTGAAGACAGAATCATCACTGAGAAAAAGAAAATCATTGACACATAAAGATAGCCAGAGAGACGCCCGAACATCATAATTACGCAAAAAAGAGTACTTTGTCTGTAATTGATCTGACTGTTAAAGCTGGTTCTATCAATGAACGAACTGAAGGTAGTTCTGATGTAACCCATAATTGGCATTGATGCCATTATGCCAATTATGATCATCATTATGAAAAAAAAATCACAATACAGAGCAAAATCATAAGTGTTATCTGCTGATGCAGAACCGAAACCTGCCATAATTTTAAGATATTTTAATGCCTGTTCAAGGGTATCTGCTCTGAACAAAACCCATCCTGCCATTACAATTATAATGACATAAAGATGTCTTAATACTACATTAATTCGTGTCAGGATACTACCTAACCCCATACGTTCTATAATGAGAAAGAGGCCATAATAGATTCCCCACAGGATAAAATTCCAGCTTGCTCCATGCCATAATCCACATAAAAGAAACACTATAAAAAGATTAAAATATGTCCGATATCTGCCTTTCTTGTTGCCTCCAAGCGGTATATAAAGATAATCCCTAAACCAGGTAGAAAGAGATATATGCCATCTACGCCAGAAATCTTGAATAGAGTCAGCAATATACGGAAAGTTAAAATTTTCCAGAAAACGGAAACCGAACATATGACCAAGCCCTATCGCCATATCAGAATATCCTGAAAAATCAAAATATATCTGAAGAGTGTAGCATAAACAGCCAAGCCAGGCAAAGGCCGTTCCAAGCTGATCAGAAGGCATGGAAAAAGCTGCGTCAGCTACCTGTGCCATAGTATTTGCAATCAACACTTTTTTGGCAAGCCCAATAACAAACCTGAAAATTCCTTCTGAAAAATCAGAAAGGTTCATTTTGTGGTTGCCAAGCTGTACTTCAATATCTTTGTATCTGACAATAGGGCCTGCAACCAATTGGGGGAAAAGAGAGACATAGCAGGCAAAATCAACAATATTTCGTGTGGCCTTAACCTCTCCTCTATAAACATCAATAGTATAACTCATTGCCTGAAAAGTATAAAAACTGATACCAAGAGGCAATACAATATCTTTAAACAGTATCCCAGAGTCAACTTCAGAACTCAAAGCATGGATAATAAAATTACAATTATCTACAAAGAAGTTTGCATATTTAAAATAGCCAAGCAACATAAGATTTGCACCAACAGCTAAAATTAAGCCCATTACAGCACTGCTTGCCTTGCCAGTATTATCTTTGACTTTGTTAAGCTCTCCTTCAATATAGATGGCACAACTATAATTAATAAGGATAGAGGAGATAATAATCCATATAAGATAAGTTTCTCCCCAGAAATAGAATAGAAGGCTGACTGTCATCAGAAAAAAATTCTTGAATCTTTCAGGAACAATAACATATACCATCAGCACTGATGGGAGAAAGAGAAACAGAAATGTTAAGGAACTGAAAACCACTTAATGCCTCCTGCTTTTGCATTATCTTACCATGAAAATGCCCCTTGATTTTCATCAATTCGGGGTGGCCGCATAATGGCCATGAAGGTTTATTTATGTGAAAGTCTCTTGAGATAGCTGTAATTATAAGACTCTCATTTTTCGTTGTGCCTGTCAGGGCATGGTTGTTATCTTAAATAGGTTTGCACATGTAATTCGGTCAATGCAGCCTCTTGTTAGGATTTTTTCTTTATTAAAAAGCACTTTTGATATATCTTTACTCTTCAAAAATCAAGTCTGTCATGAGTTTTATCTTGTACGGAGCAATACATTCACATCTTAAAAAAAG
>JADGBC010000054.1 GCA_015231705.1 Desulfamplus sp.
AGACCTCCACAGAAGGGTTTGAACACCTCTACCCTTTTAAGTCCAATTTTATTAAAATTGACGGGCACAAGCTGCACTATCTTGACGAAGGAGGCGGGAAACCGGTGCTCATGCTGCATGGAAATCCGATCTGGGTGTAGAGTGAATCTGGCCGGGAAACTCCTCCTGCAACCATCATGTCCGCTTTGCCGCTGTGGAGCTGTTCGCAGGCGATTTTTATTGCATAAAGAGAAGATGCACATGCTGCATCCAGAGTAAAAGAGCCGCCCATAAGGCCCATTGATCGGGCAAGAAGAGCACCAGGAACAGATAGCATACCGGCTGCAAGGGCATCCTTTCCAGAAAGTAAACTGCCGGAATGTTGCGGCCTCTTGCCCTCCATAATTATCTGCCATGCAAGCTCGGATGATTTTTGAGTAGGCAAAGCTATTGATGCAAGAACCACCCCAGCCCTTTTTTTAATATCCTGATCGCAAAAGCATTGAGACAGAGCCTCTCGACCTGCATGAAGCACCATATGGTGCATCGGATCAAGTTCATTGAGAATATTCTTGTCAATCAAAAATCCGTCAGGATCAAATTCAAACCCTGTCACAAGCCCGGCTTTTCTGGAGCAGGCTGTGTCAGGTCTGTAGTCTGAAGAGATTGCATCTTCTGGCCTTACAACCCATCTATCATCAGGAATATCAATGACACACTCTTTTTTATCCATGATGTTTCTGATGAACTGCTCAAGACTCAATGCTCCCGGGAAGATTCCGGAGATTCCAACAACGGCTGTTCTGTTCATAATTGCTCTATTTTGTTTTTGCGTAAAGATTTGTTTTTAATTATTTTAGTAACCGTTCCATATAATTGAGAAATGAGAGAAATACAATAGGGGTAGGAACCACTGCGGTAAATTTAGATGCGTTCAAGCAATATTTATCCTCTGAAACAAGATAAGAAAGAGTCTGAAAAGATAAATATACCGGATTCTTATAAGGGGATGGTTATAGCTTTCAGCTTTTTGTAAAATTAATGTAAAAAACAGATGGGGATTTCATGGCGAGAAAAAAAGATGGAACTACTCCAAGAAATATCCCGATTATTGCCCTAAATGCCAAAGCAATGGACAATGATCGGGATAAATGTATTCAGGCTGCAGCAGACGAATATGCTTCAAAACCGGTAAATATGAATGATCTTTTTGCAAAAATGGTCAGACTGACAGGGAGAGTGCATAATTAATGCTGTTTCTGTTTCAGCTTTTTCCACAAACTGTATCCAAGATCAAACCTGTTTATCATAACAGCGGCACACGCGAAAAGTTTTGCAGCTTCAATAGATGAGTAAAGGTTAAATGAACGTCGAGCATGAAAAAACATATCGTGAAAACGGCTCTGCTCAAACGCTGCAATTGCTTTTTCCTTGTGAACAATTGCCTCTGCTCGTATATCCATGATCTGACCCAGATCTGTTTTACACCTGCGACATTCCCTTAACTCTTCCAACTGTGCATTGCATACAGGACAAAGTGTCATAAATAACCTTTAATATTAGTATGTTAAAATGAATAAACTTTCATGGCCATTATATGACCACCCCGAATCATATGAAAATGAATATTTGAAATACAAATTTCATCTCTGAAACTATGGTCTATGTTGTATTATTTACTTTGGCATAATATATTTATATATCTCTTTCTTAACCATATTGTCAGTTTTATCGTTAAGCACATTTCTGAGCACCTTTTCATTTTCAGGATATGTTTTTAGATTTTCACCTATTATTTTAACAAGCGGAATCTGAAGCTCATAATTATCAGTTTTTACAACCTCTTGCTGGGCAAATTTAATCCCCTGCTCTGTTACAGCCATAGATGCCAAAGTTTTTACAGCAGATTTTTGTACTTTAGGAGAATCTTCATTGTAGTAAGATTTTATAAGCAGCTCGACAGCAGATGAATCTTTCATTCGGCGCATAGAGCTGTAAGCTGCTACACGAACATCTTCTTCACTGCTGCTCAATAAAGGGCTTATATCATCAAGCAGTTCACTGCCTCCATAGTTGCCAATAGCTGTAAGAGCTGCAATCGTATCTTCTTTATTACTAACATTTTTAAGATATTCTGCCAGTTCTTTTCCAATTTTTAGCTTAAGTTCATCATTGAGTTTTTCTTCATTTCCAAGAGCACCAATTGCATATAGAGCCATATCTCTAAGTTCAGCCTCATCTTGATTAGAAGAGTTTATGGATAAAGTTTTATGCAGTTTCCATAGATCTTCTGCTAAAAAAGGCTCTGGATTTTCAAAATCATGGATATATGCTATAGCCCGCATCTGTGTAAGGTTACTATATTTAGGGTCTGTTGCTGCCTGAATTACTGCACGCTGTGCTTCTGTATGACCACTTTCAGTTAATAGCCTCCACAGAATAAGGTGGGTAGATTGATCATAATTATCTCTTTTAGGATCACCATTAACTATATTAACCACATCAAAAGCAGCATAAGGGTTAAGCCTTAAATAGTTGACAAAAAAATCCTCTGCTATTGATTTTTTGTTAGATATATCTGATTTCAAAATCTCTGAATATTTATCTATTGCCCCTTTAGTATCAAGACCTTGAGCAAGTTTGTTAAAGTCCTCGCGTGTAGCATAGTATCTGCTCTGCCTGTATTTTGGTGAAGAAAGAAGAGCAATAAATTCAGAAAATGTCTCAGGAAACTCACCTGATATATCCTCTTGAATCTGTTTTGCTGAGAAAGTGGTTACCCCTTCTCCCCACACATAATTGTCAGTTTCTGATACTGTAGATTCTCTGCCGTGGATATCAACAATCCAGGCGTTATCTGGAATTACAGTAACTTTACTATTACTCTCCTTAATTTTTATATTGAAATCTGGCATCTCTTTGAGAGAAATAATTGAGATATAATCTAACTTTTGTTTATTTAAACTAAAAGTTTCTGTTTTCTCTTCTTTTTCTCTAATCTGGTATTTTGCTCTATATTTGCCGTTAACATCAATTTCATTAGTGTTCCATTCATTTTTGGCATCAGTTGGAAGTGCTGTCTGAAAAGAGTATAAAAGCTGCTTGATAAAACTTTCTGCCTCAGGAGGAGTGCCTTTTGTAGATTTAAAATCGCTTATGTATCCTTGTTGGGTGATTGTAAAAGTAAAAGGAAATTTCAACGCATCTGCATAAGATGGAGCAACATTGTCAAATTTATAATCAACTTCTTTTAAAAGCCCTGCTGCATCCCACATTCCAGATTGCTTTGTAAAAAATTTCAGGCAGAGTTTTCCAGAGGTGTTCAATATAAAATTACTTTTGTTTGGGGCGGCTGCAGACTGCTTTTTCTCATCAGGTTTAACCTTAGAGATAACAAAATCAAAATCTACAGCCACATCACTTTTCATTTCAAATTGATATGCAAGAGTCTCTTTATCTGTTGGGGTAAATCGAAGCACTGGTATATTAAATGATTCTTTTCCTGAGCTGTTTTCTGCTCCTGACACACGACCTGCATCTTTTTTTTGTTCTGTTTTTGATTTTTGTTGAAGCTCTGGCTGCTGAGAAGATGATATTCTGCTTTCTCTCAACAGCCACAAGGTAACTGCTGATGCTGCAATAAGTAAGATTCCTAACGCAGCAATCAGCATCTTTTTTTTTGTCATTTTTTCAAATTCCTTAGCATTTTTTTAAAGCTGAGACTGTGTTCCCCACTGATATCCCTGATTATCTCCTGGTCCAGTGCCTTTATAAACTACAAAATTTCCATCTCCCTGCATGATAGCAAAATAATCACCATTTCCTTTCACTCCAGTACTCCAGATTGGCTTTACATTAGATCCCAAACCCTTATAAATAACAAAGTTTCCGTCTCCCTGCATAAGAGCAAAATAATTATCGTTTCCTTTCACTCCGCTTGACCATATAGGTTGAGCTCCTCCATCTGTTGTTCTTTTATAAACTACAAAACTTCCATCTCCCTGCATAAGAGCAAAACATTTCTTGTTGTCAGATTCCAGGTATTCGCCTGTATTCAGAGATTCCTCATTTCTAAGATAGGATCGTTTTAATACTTCTGACTTGTTAGGATTCCATTTACTCCAATTTACATCTAACGCCGCATTGCCTCCATATTCAACATATTCAACTCTGACACTATGATATCCTCCCATAATATAGTTTGAAGACTTATGTGGACCGCAGCATGTATCTCCATTCAGCACCTTTTGGCCATCAATATAGATATATACTCTGTCATCTGCACCGGCATTGAATTGATAATAACCATCTTCTGGAAACTCAAAAACACCTACCCAACGCATAGAGAAATTATCATTCTGACACTCTCCACCTGTGCCCCAGTTTTTATCAATTGAACTGCCCCACTGAGTGTAGTTTGGACCATCATTTTTAACCTCTGTATTTTTAAAACATTGGGAATAAAACACATTCTTTTCTATTTTATGCCATTTTGCAGAAGCAGCGGCATATCCACCATCTTCTTCAAATCTTACCTTTATATGATATTTTCTTGCACTCATAGGTATTGCCTCTGCACTATGGCTGCCAAGTGTCTGTGTCATCACCTGAACTCCGTCTATCCATAATTTCATTCTATCATCTGCAAACAGAGTGAAGAGATAAGGAGCTGCCTCAAAATCCAAATCTCCCTCCCATTCAACAGCGAAATTGTCTGACCCAACAGCATTGTTTACAGTTGTGTCAGGTGCGCCGTTTCCCCAAGCAAGCTCAAAACCGCTGCCTGCATCTCCTGAAGTATCTAAACTCTTTTTAAGTATATCTCTTGGCAATCCATTATAATAATAGGTGACTGTCCATTCATTATCCTTATGTTCAACCCACCGCACTACTGCAAACCCAGGTCCTCCATAATTTACATAATCCATTCTGATTCTGTGCCACCCTTCGGTAACACTTTTTTTGTGGATTTGTGCCTTAAGGCTTGTGGCATCCCAATGGGAGAATATAAGATCATTATCCACCCACACCTTCATTCCATCATCTTGAAGGGTTATAAAATCATAATCTCCTGCTGTAAAATAGAAATAGCCCTCAAATTTAGAGCTGTGTCCGCTTGAAGCATTTGGCCATGACTTGTTGAATTCATTGTTGTTAAAATATAGTGATTCGTTGGTTATCGCAGGAGTTCCGCTAAAAGATGTGTTTGTATAATATTTTTCTGTAAAGGTGTTTTTTGGTCCCCAAAGCACCTTTGCAAGAGCAGCACCTGTATTTTCAAAGTATTCAACTCTAACTGTATGAGTGCCACTTGTAATGTATGTTGTAACTTCGGTTCTGCCAACACCGGCTGCACCGCTCCATCTGTCAACCACAATAGAGCCGTCAACATATATTCTTATTCCGTCATCAGCAGTCGCAGAAAAGATATAGTCTGAAGAGATTGGAAAATCAAAATCACCTTCCCAGAGAACTGAAAACTCATCTTTTTTTCCTACTTTATCTCGAGGGATAGTATCCTGCCAGTCATAATTTATCTCTTCTGTTGTCTCATAATATACTGGTAAGCCTGAAAGGTTTTTGTTGTCAAAATACCAAGCACCAAACTGATTCTTCTGTCTTATGGAGAGTTTAGCTTCTGCATCACCTGATGTGTCTGTATATTTTACCTCTACCCTGTGATAGCCAGTTGGAACAGAGACAGTTGTATTAGCTATGCCCGCACTATCTGTAAAAACAGCTTCACCGCTGTCCTCATCTTCGTTATCATTCATATCAATCCACACAGACATCAACTCATCACTATCTTTATAGAAGGTGTAATCACCATTAAACGTAGTTCCGTCATCTCCCCATACATATTTATCTGTTTTATTAAAGTTAAAATAACCTTCCCATTTTACAGAAAATGAATCACTTGTACCATAAGGATTCTCACTGCCCCATTCATGATAAATAATACCTTCATTTATTGAATTAAGAGGCTGCACGCCATCTTCCCCCCATGATGTTCCATTGTAATAGTAGGCATTGAAGCTGTTTGCCAATCCCCATGCTGTAAATTGCTGAGGAAAAAAATGAATATCATAAGAGAGTCCATCCCATTCAATAATTGTATATTTCCATCTTTTACTGCTGATTAAATAATCTATTTCCGCATAAAGATATGCATTTCCATCTAATGTAGACAATACTATTGGTGCATCAAACCTAAAAATTGCCACTGGAAAAGAGGGCACTATTTGAACTCTTGGCGTAAGTTTCAGGAAAACTTCTATAAGTTTGAGATCGGTGCCAACTCCTACCGAAGCGACATATATGTCAACTGCTCCAAGCTCTAACATACCATTCAAAGATGCATAAGGACCGCCCTCAAGAATAAATTTATTCCCTTTTGCATATTTCACCTCTGCTCTAATACCTATCTCTCCTGTCAATCCTCCTGTTACAGACATCGGAACAGGGCCTACGGTAAATCGTTTCGTCCACTTTTTCTCTTTATCTTTAGAGTATTTTTCATTACCGTTTTTATCTTTAGTGTCCCATAAAGAAATTTCGTCAGCATCTTTAAAGTAGTCTCTAAGAACCCGGTTGTCGCTCCAAACAGTATCTCCTTCAAGAATAGATACATTATATTTAAAATAGGCATCTAAAGGAGTATCTCCATTAAAATCAAACTCAGCATCAACTGCTAATACCGTAACTGTATAACCAAAAATCTTTGCCCAGATGTCATTATCATTGCCGTCAAAATGTGCTCTGTATGGACAGGTTATACCTTCATATGAACTTTCCCAATATGTAAGTGCTGCATTAAAATTATAACCAGTAGCAAAATTATCATTTCCATACTGATTGCTGCCATTAACATCAAACAGAGAGTTTTGAGATATGCCGTCTCTTGCAGTGCCGGATCTCTTTAGCAGTTTATTGTCTTGGGGTTTCAGGAACATTACCGGTATTTTAACAACATTGTCTGCTCTGTTATCTAAATACTCTTCAATGGCATGCTCAGGATCCATAGTGATTACAAGAGAGCAGACGCTGTCAGCACTCCTTATTGAAAGCAGATCGTAGGCCGCATCGTCTATGTAAAGGTGATAGGTTTTTCCAGTCTGTCTCTGCCTAAAAAGTGATGCACAGCCATCTGCCCCTGAACTGCCTGCTCCATCAGTGCCGCTGCAAACTACCGGATATGTCTGTCTATTATTTTTAAGCGGCAACCCTTTTCCATCTACATCGAAGAAAGAGAGTGGATATCTCTTGTCATCAACCTCGAGTTCAAAAATAATGTCAACAGGAAGAGTTGTATCTTCTGCCATTGATTCAACTTCCAAGTTCAAATTGAGATCATGATTATCAGGCACAAATGTTATATCTGGACGACCGTTCGGAAGCTCAAAGCTGTTGCTGTCAAGTTTTGCAGAGAGAATCCTCAAATTCGGCTTGTCTGGCGTGCCGATAATTGTAGAGGCTGAAGCTATCAGATAGTTGTTGAATGAATCTTCTGTCGATTCTCCTTGTATGTCATCATCTTTAGGGTTTACATCCAAAACATTTATGGCAAAGACCGCAGTGTAGATGCCGTCTGCTATCTCTCTTGGCACAATAAATTTGTGTTCAACATGAGCCTTTTTGTTCTGGCTGTCTGGGGCATAGGTTATTGTGGTAGATATATCACTTTGGGATATAGTTATCGGCTCTGGTGTCGAGCCTGCCTGACCTAATTTATCAATTAAAACTCCTGTGAGTTTATAATCAGGATTAAAATTAATGCCTTTGTTTATATTTATCTCTGAAGGGTTTCCAGCTTTTAGATATATATTTACATGGACATTATAGGCAGGCTGGGTAGTTTCAATATCAAATTTAACCGTAGTAAAAAGACCTGTTTGAGCAGTATCTTCTATCCAGACTTGAGAGAAAGAGAGGTCTCCTGCCTTGAAATTGGGCACATACGTGTCATCTCCAACATCATCTGTATGGACAACCAAACTGCTGTCTGATGCAGTGTAAGATATCGGCAGCTTTGTGTCTGCCGGAATGGTCAAAACAAAAAAGCCTTGTTCATTCGTGATTGCAGAAGCAATCTCTTTTCCATCCCCTGATGTCGCTGTTACAGTGATATTGGGTGCAGGAACGCCTTCATTGGTTTTTACATAACCATCTTCAGCAAATGACTCTTCAACCAAGTAGTTTGAATTGGGCTCAATATCTCTTTTATATAGATAGATGTCATATCCGCCTTCCCCTCCTGCTCTGGCTGAATGAAACAGAACAAATTGTGCATTGTTTGTAATAGCAGGAGCACTATCTTCAAAATAGCTGTTGATGCCAGGCAGATGGATAAATTCTTCGGAAGATAGATCGAGCAGGAATATGTCCTGACCGACTGATGCAAGCTCAGGGTTGTTTCTATCACTGTGAAAAGCCATGAAAGAGGCGTCAGGGCTCAAAGATGGCCTTGCATCATAGTATGATGAATTGATGCCATAAGGAAAATCTCTCAAATGCTGTGCAAGGGTGTCAAAAATAAAAATATCCTGACTTCCTCCAATATTGTCTGCTCTGAGCACTCCTTCAAATCCTATAAGATATTCGTCAGAGTTGATTGCAGGATTACACTCATATCCTTCTGTATTCAGCCATACTGCATTGAGAGGGTATATCTCTCTTTTTTCTGCCAAATAGTAGAGAACGATATCGCTGTGTGGCGGATAGTCACTGTCTATAATATTGCGTGTAAAAGATAACCATTGACCATCACTGCTCAAAGCAGGAGAGACTTCATCTTCGGTTTCGCTATTCAAGCCGGGAAGTTCTTCAAAGGTTGCTGTATCAATATTGTAGAGAAAAATGTCAAAAGTTCCATTGCGGTTGCTCTGAAAGGCTATGACTTTTCCATCTGCTCTGATTGCAGGTTCAATGTCAAGCACATCAGAATTGAGATTGGGCAGACTTAAAAGTCCTTTGTCTATCTGATAGACAAATATATCAGGATTGCCGTTTCTGCTGCTTTGAAACACGATTGTCTTTCCATCTTGGCTGATGTCTCCAAAGCTGTCATCTCCTGAACTGTTGAGACCGGGCAGAGATATAAAACGGCGATCTTTGACGTCTCTATCCGAAACATCATCTTTTGGTAAAAAAGCATCATTGCGGTTGAGAAGAAAAGTTACGGCAGATGGACCTCCGCTCTGATAATCCACCTCATCAAAGCCAAGTACAAAGTTATTCCAATAGTTGAGACCAACCACTGCATCATAGTTTTCACCTTTTGCAGCAAGATCTACAACTTTTATTGTCTTAACCGGAACCGCTGCCGCCAATGTAACCATTCCGTCAGAGCCGTATGGATAGAGAAAAAGATCGATATCTGTTACTGTTCCCCATGAATTTTGGTCAATGTCATAACCTAAATATTGGGCTGTTGACTTATCAAGAATAATGGTCTCTTTAAAAGCAGTTCCAGCGGCAAGAAAAATCTCATCTTGAAATAGTGATTTATAATCTTCTATTGCTTTGACAGTGCTGTTTTTGGGACGGGATGACGATGGGCGATTCAGAGTTTTATTCAAAATTGTTCTGCTGCCGTTTTTATCATGAGATACCATTCCAAATGGTATCCGTATATCGCTGAAACTTTTTGTGTATGGATCGTCTTTGTCAACATAACCATAATTAAGCCCGCTTATTAGAAGATGCTCATCACCTGTTTTCCCAATAACCGGCATCTGATTTAAACTCAAGCCAGGTGTGCCAAATGGATCGAGGTTCAGCTCTATCTTGCTAATACGCGGGACAAGCTCTTTAAGGGGCACATCTGCCAGGCCATTTACAGAACCTGATGAGCGAAATTTCTGTAAACCTATCACTCCGTCAAAACTTTTTGCATCAATTCCATTCTGTCCATCAAGATGATAGTATGCAGAATCGATCATGACAGCATTGAAATTTTGTGCAGTATAGCCGCCTAAAGAGAGAGATACTGCTGCGGTTCTTCCTGTGAGTTCGCCCTGGTTTAGATTTAGTGAAACTGTATCGTTTGATGGGGAGATGCCTGTTTTATCGCTGAATAAAATCATGGCACTCAATGTGGTATCTAAAAGCAGATCTTTTTTTTCGCCATTAATCATCACAGGAACTGTAAAAAGACCATCTCCTGTTTTAGATAGTGCAATAGTTTCATATTGCTTCTCTGAAGCAGAGGTATCTTGGCTGGAATCAAGATCAAACATAAAGATGTCCAATCCTCCGACACCTTCAGATCTATTTGAATGGAACAAGATATATCTTCCATCACCTGTAAAACAAGGAAACGCATCATCGTAACTTGAATTGATCGCAGTCAGTGCAACAGGAAGCATATGGTTTAAATCGAAAACAAAGATATCTCTATTGGAAAGCCCCGTATTTAGATTGTTTCTGTTGCTCTGAAGTGCCAAATAACGTCCGTCTGAGGAGACTGAGGGAGAATGTTCAACAGCGTCTGTGTTTATTTGGTTGTATCCTTTAGGAAGATATATCTTTTTTTGGGATGAAATATCATATATAAATACATCTCCATTGGCACTCCATGTCAGATATCTTCCTCCAAAGCCAAATTTAGGTTCAATTTCATCTGCCGCTGTATTAATTTCATCAAGATTGACAAACGCTGATGAGTTTAAATCGTAAAGATAGATATCTGTTCCGCCGGCACCGCCGCTGCGGTTTGAGATAAAGGCGACAAATTGACCATCTGGAGAGACCAAAGGAGATAAGTCATCCAGATCTGAATTAAACATATCGAGCGAATATATCTCTTTGGAAGTAAAATCATATAAATAGATATCGTATTCACCTTTGCCGCCTTCTCTGTCTGAGCTGAACAACAGATACCGCCCATCACTGCTAATAGATGGAGATATCTCGTTTGCCGAGGTGTTGAGGTTTGGTATCAATGCTGCCACACCTTCTGACATTTTGTAACTGTAAAGATCAAAACCGCCTGATCCCCCGTTTCTGTCAGATTCAAACACTATCAATGAGCCGGATGTATCTGAAACAGGGAAACGATCATCTCCTAGCTGATTGATGCCTGACAAGTTTACGAAAGATTTTGGAAGTTGAGGTTTGTTGGTATTTGCACTTTCGATATCAGCTCTCTGAAGCAGCGAAATAGTTCCATCTGGCCCTCCATCTTCGTAATCTACAAAGTCAAAACCCACAACATACTCATGCCAGCGGCTGATACCAAGGACTGCTTCGAACGAAATGCCCATCAGACTGTAGGGAGCCACTTTTATTTCGCTCACTTTAAATCGAGGCTTTATATCTATAGTATGGCTTGCTCCAATTAAATTAAACTCAATATATTCGCTATCTGGAATATTCCATGTTTCTGTATCAGGGTTATAACCAAGTCTGACAGCCACTTCTGTGTCAAGAACTAACTTGCTGACAGCACCAGTATCGATCAATACATCTAAAGTGCTGTCAGATGCTTCTCCGTAAGAACTTTTTGCTCTGAAAGGTATCTGAAGATCTGAATAGCTTTTGCTGACAGGTTCATTGCTATCTTTTATTGACACTGTTTTAGCTTTAAAAACAAAAGCTGGATTTGATGAATTTAATAATGGTTTATTATTAAGTGAGAGAAAAGCACTGCCTGTTGCTGGGAGATTTAATTCAAAGCTGCTTACTGACGGGCTGAGATTTGATAAAGGGGCATCTAAATCAACATTGCTGCTTTCTAAAAATGTTAATCCAGGAGCACGCCTTAAACCTATAATACCATCAGCTCCTTTAGCTGTAAGAGATGGATCGTTTTGAGAATCAGGAGTTTCAATCACCATAATATTCATGTCAGGTGCATAGTAAGCTCCGATTCTAACCGGAGCTGTTGCAAGATAACCTGAGCGGAGAGTTGCTGCATAGGATTTTGAAACTGGAATATCAGTCATTTTAATTGGGCTTGAAGATCGTCTCACTCTATTTTTATTAGATTCGCAAATCTTATCTTCAAACACTAATAATGCATTAGAGCCTGTATCTACAAGAAGATCAAAAGTTTGATCTCCAATTTCAACAGAGAGCACAAACTGGTCTGCCCCGCTCCGCTTTAAGGCAAATGTGCTTTCATTGCCACTATATATCGCTGGCTTGCACTCTTTTGAAGTGTCAGATGTTATCTCTGATGTGTATGCATCAGAGAACTCTACTATTGGTGTTCCAATAGTAATTGAAATAAATAGCAATAAATGTCTGAATAGCGAATTTAAGATGCTTATTTTGTTCATCTCCCCTCCGAATGTTTATATAATTTTATAGACAACGGCCACGCCCTATAGAGACTTTCATATAACCGGTACGGCCGGAGCGAAATATTTGCTCTCGGCCACAACCAACAATGAAAGTTAATAAGCACGGCTATTTAAAGAGACTTTCATATAACGGCCATGCCCTGACAGGCACAACGAACAATGAAAGTCTCAACAATTTAGCTATTTTAAAAGACTTTCACATAAAAATCGAATCTCCATTTATTCAAAAGCTGCAAGTCCCCAGTTCTATTCAAGATAAAAGAGCAGATCTTCGAGTTCATGACCTATTTTTACTGCCTTTGACTCATCTCCAGACTCCAGTGCATTATGAATATCCTCAATCAGATTTATAATGTCATTTTTATCTTCATCTGATGCTTTCTCCATAATATTTCTTGCTGTTGTGATCAGAGTTTCAAGCTCAGAAGGAGTTCTTTGCATATTTGTATCGTCAACTGCATCGCTGTTTTCATTTCCATCAGTATAATCATAATAGATTTGTTTATCTTCATTCTTACCGGATGACCACACTTGGTCTATTTTTCTTCTGGAGATCTTGAGTCTATCTTCCTCAATGGCAGAAAAAGCATTTTCAATCACGCCGTTGATCTCTTTGCCGCTCTCTTTTTCAATTGCCTTGATTTTCAATATGCCGTTGATATCCAGCTCATATTTCAGAATTATAATACTGTGCTCAGGCAGATTGGGTGTCAATTTAAACATGAAATTGCCAATTTCCACATTGTCCAGTGCGTTTGGATTCTCTCCCTGATACACAAGAATCTCAACCTCTCTCTGGTTTTCATATACAGTTCCAAAGGCTTCGCTTTTGACTGTAGGTAGTTTTGAATTTCGTTTTATAATTGGAACAAATACAGTTCTGCATGGAAAACCATCCAATTGACCAAGTGCCGATGTTCCAAAGGTATATGGCGTAACGTCAAGAAGAAGTGTGGAAGACTCGATGCCCATTTCGCGTCCAGCCTGGATAGCCGCACCCATGGCAACGCAAAGATCAGGATCAATACCTTGCTGAGGAACAAGGTTAAACTTTTTTTCCAGCATTGATGAGAGTTTGGGAATTCTGGTTGACCCTCCAACCAGAATAATTTTATCTAATGCAGACGGCAGCATGGAAGCATCTTTCAATGCTTGGTTCACTGAATCCATTGTCTTTTGAAGATAGCTTTCAATAGCATTTTCAAATTCAGGTCTCGAAAGTTCATAAGATAGATGGATATCGCTGCCTGCAGTTGTCTTTGCAAGAAAATCTTCCTGTATCATGGCAAAAGGGGCTGAGGAGAGTTCTATCTTAGCCAGTTCAGCCACATTCCTTATTCTTGCCATTGCAGAAGAATTGCCTGTAACGTCAAGATCGAATTTATCCTTGATATGGTCTGTCAATATTTTTTCAATCTCATGGTCAAAGTCATCGCCTCCCAGATGATTATCGCCTGTGGATGCAAGAACCTCCACAACGCCGTCTTCAATTCTGACAATAGAGACATCAAAAGTGCCGCCGCCAAGGTCATATACCATGATACGCTGGGAGTCTGTTTCGCCGCTCTCGTATGCAAGGGCGGCGGCTGTAGGTTCATTGAGAATTCTAACTACGTTAAGTCCTGCAATTTCACCTGCCTCCCGTGTGGCCTGACGTTGGGCATCAGTAAAATAGGCAGGTGTGGTAATGATCGCGTTGGATATTGTCTGGCCTGTCACCCTTTCCGCCCGCTCCTTGAGTTCCCTAAGTATAAAGGCTGATATCTCCTGAGGCGTATAGAATTGTCCGTCAAGAGCTATCTGTTCATTTTTTCCCATCAGCCTCTTAACAGAAAGGACAGTTTTTTGTGGATAGAGAACAGCCTGGTTTTTTGCGGTTCTGCCGACAAGAATATTGTTTGACGCATCAAGGCTTACGCAGGAAGGTACTATTCCGTTATCATTTTCCTTTATGATTTCCGGCTTGCCATTAATAATAAATGCCACCTCAGAGTTGGTGGTTCCAAGGTCAATACCAATTACAGGTTCCATTCTATTTTTTCCTTAAGATATTGTGAGTCGTAAAATTTTTTTGCGGTGCAAAGGGCATTCTTCATATCAGCCTAAAAGTAGTTGACACTTTTTTTTGAGGCAAATCCCAAAAAATGGGGATACTGATAGGGAAGGTGTAAACTGACAAATGAAAGATGCCGTGCATGGTCTTAATTTTTTATTATTCAGCACTGTTCTGAGCAACAACAACTTTGGCAAAACGCAATACTTCACGTCCTCTTGCAAAGCCTCCTGATACAGTCTCTATGACCATGCCGTTTTCTTTGCCAAAAACCTCTCTTGTCTCTACAACCTTCATGGTTTCCGGATTAAAGGGGTAGTTATCAGTCGGAATTGGCTCGATATCCAGCATGGATAGAGATTTATCAAACTTGTTTATTGCCATTTCATACCCCTCGCATATTGTGTGAATATCTTTGGGTGGACGACGGAAAAAACCTTTTCTTTGAGCTATCTCCACACTTGCCCGATATCCTCTTACTAATGAGTCCCGCACATCAAAGAAGGCATTAGCGGACTTTTTTTCAGCGTTAAGGCGGATATTTTGCTCAAGTTGGGCAATCTGGCTGGTTTTTTCCTTGAAAAGAGTGTAAATCTCTCCATATTCGTCAGTGACACCTTTGACGCTGTTAAGTGCGTTTACTGTTCGGTGTTGTTCTCTGTTCTGCATCCTTATCTCCTGGCGCAACGCAGTAAATTCAGAGAGCATTGTATAAAGATCGCATGAATCAGGCGTTGCCGTCATGACAGATGGCTGGTCAGAAGGTATTTCAGATAGCCACAATTTGAAATCTTCCAATGCAGTTATCTTCCATTGTGCCTGGGTGACAGGTTCGGAATTGTTTAATGCTTTAGAAGGTGCTCCTGATTTAAAAATAGAGATGTTTTTTATCAAGAGGATTATTTTGGCAAATGCGTTTTTTACCGGAGTTGTGATTTTTTCATTGAACAGCAATACAAGTCTTCTTATAAAAATAACAATTTTTCCCATGATATTATCTGCTTCAAAATCCATATTTCCAATCCTTTTTTTATATTTTTAGTTCTTATTTGCCTGACGCTGCGTTAAGCAGCTCCTTTAGCCCACATTTTTTTTTATTAAATTTAACAGAACCTGCAAGTTCTTTTAAGGTGTTTTCAAAATCAGCATCTTTTAATGCAGCAAAAAGTCTTGATTTTACACGGCTTCGCTGATTTTTTACAGACTCATAGGCAGCAGTGACTTTCTGAAACTGTACCGGAAACTTCTCTGGTGTGAATGTTTTAACAAGCTCCAGATATTTTTTTCTGATCTCCTGATCTGATGCATCCATAGGCAGATCAAGAACAAGAAATGACTTTAACATAATATCTATTTGCCTCCTGATGACAATATATCAGACTTTCTGCAAAACTTACCTTTACTCCTTGATTTTATTGGATAAAAAGGCAAGTTCATTGTACCGGATGAAAAGGTAAGTTCTGCAGAAGCTCTGTTGTTTTCTTCTGGAATTCTATTTAATAAAGACAATTTTTGCCTCTCTTGAAAATTTGGCTATGGCTTCTTTTTTATAGCATTCATTTATCAGTGTGCACTTAAAAACAAGTTCATGGTCTCTCATAAATTCTTTTTTTGCTTTTTTAAGTTCTCCGTCAGATTTGCCTCGTAATCCGTGGGAGTCAATCATGGCTTCAAAATCATTGATTATGATGTCAAGCCTCTTTTCTATTTCACGACCTTCTGGAGATTTCAGCATCATTCTCAAAACCCCTGAGAACATTTTTATAAACTCCGGGGAGATTGACTTCAAATCCATTCCTTTAGGTAAGCCAAATTCTGAAAAAGGGTTAGGATTGTTTTTGTTGCCAAAATCAAAAAATGGATTCTCTGCCGTTTCATCATCTTCGTCATCAAAAAAACTGGCTAAATCATAGTCATCATCATCATAGTCATCGTCATAATCGTCGTCATCATCATCAAAGAAGTTAAAAAAATCGAACGGAAGGCGTCCTCTGTCATACATGGCATGTGCAAGTATTTCAAAGTCAAATTGTTCAAGGGCTTCCTGAAGAGGGCTACAGGTTTTTTTTGAAAGTTTTTTTGCTGCATCTTTTAGTATTATTTTTGTTTCAGGGTCAAGATTTCTTACCAAATCTGCATATTCATTATAGACATAATGGGAAATTATGCTCTTTAACGTAATTTTGTACAGTTGAAGTAACTTGCGGTGTGTTTCAAGCTCTTTTATCATTTTCTCTTCAGGTTTATCAGGTACCTCTTCAGGTTTTACTGATTCTTTGCCCCTATTCTTGGCAGAGTTTTTTTTCTTTTTGTCACTTGAAGAGATCATCTTTTTGTTTCTGTAGAGCTCTTTTTCAAGTTTAGATACTCTTTTTTCAAGTTCGGCAACAAAAATAGAATATACTTTAACCTGGTCAATTCTTTCAATAAGATTTAAAAGGTCTCTGTCTTCAAGTCTTGAAAATATATCAACATTTGAATCACAAGAGAATATGTCGGCAGCACAGTTTTCAGCAAAGCATTGAACAAGATTTCTGCTTTTAAAAAGATGTTCCCACTCTTCTGGAAATGGTGCAAGCAGGTTAAACACATCCCATGATGTCAGCTCTTCCAAGCGGCTTAAACTCTTTTTTAACATGGACTGGGCTGTTTGCAAGGGATTTTTGGTATCATGCCCCTGTTTTTCACGTAAAACAGCCTTTGTACGCCCCTGTTTTAACTTGCTTGATTTTTTATATCCCAATTTTTCATAAAGATCGAGCAAGAGCATGGCATGACATTTCAACTGATCAGTCAGAGAAAATTTGTCGAATTCAGCTTGAATTTCAGCTTCATCGATCTGGCCGGTTTCAGCTATTTTATAAAAAATGGATTTTTCAGCAATCAGGGTGGCACAGTGTTTTGAATCAAGCTGTTTTGCCTTTTCAATATCTTGATGTGTCAGATGAAATTTCTTTTTGCCGACACTTTTGTCAGCGGAAATGAGCAGAGAAATAACATGCTGATCCATTACACGGCTGTCATGCGGGGCAAGTTTCATTGCTTTATGAAGAGTTTGTTCAGCTTTTCTGTAGGCATTTTTTTTATGATAGAGCCAGGCAAGTTTCAGCAATGGTTCAGGATCATCAGGAAATGCGGCACTTTTGGAAACAAGAATTTTCTCCTTGAGTTGGTTTGCTTCCTTTTGCATGGTCGGAATCTGCATTGCAAGGTCATAAAGATCCCTGTTCTCAGGGTCAATCTCAAGTGCAAATAAGATCATCTCAAGCACTACAATCCTTTCAAAAACTGCGATCTTGAAATTGGATTTTATACCAAGCTGTGTCAGGGTGCTTTTTTTCTCACGCGAAAAAAGGCTGTATGAACGAGTTTTGACAATTATCGTTGTGATATAGTGAATGATCATGGCTTTTGCAATTTTCTGTTCTTCTTTACTTGAAAATTCCTGATCAAGATGTTTGAAATATTCCAGTGCCGATACGAAAGGATCATCCATAAAAACAACACCAGTCTTAAGTTTCAAGATATGTGCCTTTTTTTTGATCAGATTTTCAGCCATTTTGAAAAACTGGTGTGCATTGTCGGCATTGGCAGCCCAAATGGTTTCAAGAATAAAACAGACTGTAGAGTCAATGTGACTTGGCATAAGAAGGCTTGCAAACTCAAGAATTGTGTTTTTAAGATGATCATTATAGTTTTCTTTTTTTCTAAGAGTAATGATGGTCTCCAATTTTTCATGAATATCAAAAGAGCCGTGCCACAGACATCTGTTAATTGACGGGTCTCCTTGTAATGCAGGGTGTATATTATCGCTTTGCTTATCAACACTATCTCTTAATGCATCTGTAATTTTTATTAGCATTGAATCATCTGGAATCATTGAGATGGCTTTTAGCATCTCAATGTCATTATCCTTGTAAAAAGCATTCATTGCTTTGCAAAAAAGGCGGATGTGGGCAAACGGAGAGGAGCGAGATAGCTTTTCCATCTGCTCTAATGCCAGATCCCACTCTCCTTTATCCATTAGCAACAAAGCAGGTTCCACAGATGGTGCATCTTTTTTCAATGCCGAATCATTGTGCAGATTTTGAACACTTTGCCAGCAATGGTGCTCAATCAATATTTCGGCAAGAGCTCTTTCCAGCTTTGCACAAGCACCGTTTGCATTATAAAAAATATTATAGTACTCAAATGCCTGTTCTAATTCACATATCTGAAAAAGAAGAGACATTCCAGAACTGTCAAGGCTTGATGGGTTGGGTAATGATTCTTGAGCCTGTTTTTCCAATGTCTTTGCCTCGGAGAACATCTTTTTATCTTTGAACTCTTTTGCACGAGTGGCGTAGGCAGTAAAAAGTTTGGCTTTGATTTGTTCATTGGTTTGGTTGCTTTTGGTTTGTTTAAGTGCTGTCTGATAAAATTTTATTGAATCTCTGATATTTCCAGCAGAAAAGAGATTGTCGCCCTCGTTTATAAGTTTGGCTTCATCCATATTTAAAAGACGTTCTCTCTCTCTGTCCCTTTGTTTTTTGATTTTAGCGGCTGTTTTCTTTTTTTTCGACATAGATTCGGATATCCTCTAATCATGGTATTGAAATGGTATTTGGAAGAGTCTATTTAATTGCCGGCATGATTTTTTTTGTGGTCATGCTAAATTGCGAAAACCGGAATGCATTTTCATAGTAATTTAAAAACTATCCTTTTTTTATTTGGATATTTCAAGTTTTTTCATCAGAATTTGGAAAATATCTGTAATTTTTTCCCAAGCCACACTTCACATTCTATCTTAATTAGTTTAAAATTATTAATTTTTGGCATGCTTCATTTGCCGGCTTACACTTTTTGAAACCTTATCCCCATTTCAGGGGATTTTCTAAAAAAAAGTGTAAACTACTTTTGAGGCGATATGAAGGGTGCCTAATTTTTATGCCAAAGTCTTTTGAAATAGCAGTAATCACGAGATTTTAAATTTTTGTTGTACCCATCAGGGCATGGTCTTTATCAAACTGGAATACAAGAACGACAAAATAATTTGAGGTTCCTTGAATTGAAAAACTATCACTTGCTAAAACCATACATAATTGAATGCCGGTTTCAGATTCTGGCAGGTTTCCTGTCTCTTCTTATTGTTGATATTCTTCAGCTTTTTATTCCAAGAATAATCAAGTGGGCAATTGATGGAATCACCCTGACCTCAATCTCCACAACAGAGCTGTTGAGATATGCTCTTTATATTGTGGCGTCAGCAGCTTTTATAAGTATTTTCCGTTTTTGCTGGAGATATCTGATCATGGGGCCTGCAAGAAAGGTTGAGGAGGGCATAAGAGAGCAGCTTTTCAACCATATCCAAACCCTTCCCGCCACTTTTTTTGACAAGCATACCGCCGGAGATATAATGGCACATGCCACAAATGACATGACAAATATCCGCATGGCTTTAAGTATGGGCATTGTAGGACTTACAGATACGATCGTGCTTGGCTGTGCAGCCATTATGTTTATGGCCTATATTCATCTGGAGCTGACTCTTCTTGCTCTGCTTCCAATGCCCTTTATCGCTCTTTTTACAAAGGTGTTCAGCAAAAAGCTTTTTGATGCTTACATGGATGTTCAGGCAGGCTTTTCTGATCTGATGGAGTCAACAAGAGAACGTTTCGCGGGAATACGAATTATAAAGGCATTTAACCGTGAAGAGTTTGAAGTCGATGCCATGCAAAGAGAATCCAGGGAATTTGTCCGAAGAAACATG
>JADGBC010000055.1 GCA_015231705.1 Desulfamplus sp.
TGGAGGTCGATTGTTTTACATAAAGCCTCTTGACTGCCCTGTAATGTCCCGTCATTTTTTTTATGCCCATTACGAACAGCATCTATTTCCAAAGCCTCTTCAGATATAAGTCTTTCTATCTCTCTACCCAATATGAGATCAATCCTAAAATTAAAAAAAAGTCAGATAGCCCCTAAAGGGTACACCATCAAAACCATCAAAAATCAAAACAACATTCATAAATGTACCTTTATGAGGTTTTGATGGTACGTGTCCAAGGGTATATCGGGAAAATTTTATGAAAAAATGGTTAGACAGATTGAAGGCAATTCAGACCCCTGAACCCGAAAAAAGTAACATTCAAATGAAACAGATAAACCTTGATTTCAATTCAGCCCCTCTTCAATGGACTGAAAAATCAAAAGGGCTTCCCGAAAAAGACGTTCAGCAAATAACAGTTCAGAAAATGGAGACCTGTCTCCATGGGGAGGTGTGTCTATACCTGAATAATCAGAATTATTGCAAGCGTGTCAATGTGAGTGTGTTCAGTTTGAATGAATGCCCTCTTCCGAAGTCAAAATGGTTCAGCGTGAAGCATTGACAATAAATCCACATGAAAGGAGGTGATCGGAATGTCGGAAGCAGAGATGATTGATATAAAGATTGATCTGGAGAAGATCTACAACAGGCTGGATGCAATCGAGCGGGCTTTGATCAGGCTTGAGTCAAGATCAAAGGACACCCTGCACAATTCCCAGATACTTCTGGGACAGTATGAAGATGAATCTCTTATTTAAAGGAATGAAGAATTATGGGTAGAGAGATAGAAAGACTTATATCTGAAGAGGCTTTGGAAATAGATGCTGTTCGTAATGGGCATAAAAAAAATGACGGGACATTACAGGGCATTCAAGAGGCTTTATGTAAAACAATCGACCTCCAGGATTTTAAACAAAACAGGAAAGGAACCAAAAAAATGGAATTTTGTATTTGCAATTTGAAAGCAAAGCAAGAAATGGCAAAAGACAAGCGGGCAGCAGCAGAGCAGCAACTTGAAGTTGTCAGGGGGCTACTTGAAAAAGTTTCACTTGATGATCCCCAGAGTATAAAGGCTTTGCAGAACGCAGTTGATGAGAAACTTACTTATCACATTTGGGCACTTGAAGAACTTCAGGCTTTAGAGGAAGCCCGAAAGCTTGCAGGTAAAACAACTAAAGTGATTGCAGTGTTGATTGAAAGTGAAAATCCAAGTTTGAGAAACTATAACATCACGGTAGATCGAGAGGAGGGGCTTGTTTATTTTGCGGGAGAACTTTCTGAAGATGGAGCATATAGAAATGATTTTGCAACAGTTCCAGTGCATTCTGTTCCAGACTGGTTAAGGAAAGTGGCTCCTGTTAGCTCATACGATGAGAGTATTCCCTTCTGATGTAGTTTGATGCAGCAGGGCAAAAGGCGGGAACCTTTCCCCCTGCGAAAGATTCTTAAAGCCTTCAGTATGGGCGGGAACCCCTGAAGGCTACATAAAACATTATTTAGGATATAGGATAAAAAAAAAGATGGCAATTCCATTTTATATTAATTTTGACAGACATGTTTCAGAGATACCGAAGGCAGCACTCATAGAGATGTGCAAACCATTACAAAAAAATGGTGGTAGATATCAGATATCAAGTCTAATGCGGAGTTTTATCATAAATGAGCGGGATTATCTGAAGATTACATACATGAGAGGGCAAAGAAACTTTTGGTATATGACTATTAAGCCTGCCCTTGAGAAACTTGGTCAATTGACGGAATCGGATTTGACAGAGGATGCATTGACAAAGTGGGACGGGGAGCTTTCACGGTATATTGGGGATTTGAGCAAAAAGGAAGGCTTAACGTACCTTGATTTGAATATTGAGGACAATAGCCGCAAACTTGAAATTCCTGCCCGAAGATTTGCAAGCGTCAGTTTATCGACATACGGATATCAAGTTGCGATTGCCCCATATAGTAATCTGATTCTTTGCAGTGAAAAAGACACGGTATTTCATATTTTGAGTGACATTGCCTCGCTGTTCGGATGCACTTGTTTATCTGGCAAAGGCCAGAATGCACGGGCAGCTACAGAAAAACTTCTAAGGCGGATTAATATTGATGGTGGGCAAATCATTCTCCTTGCAATGACAGATTATGATCCATCTGGATACGATATCTCAAATACTTTTAAAAAACAGATTGAAGAGATTCTCCCAGTTTTGGGACAAGTTGCAGAAGTTCGTATTGAACGTGTGGGGATCAGACCTGATCAATTATCAGAGGACGAGGTGGAGAATAATAAATATTCACCGAAGGAAAGCAATAAAGCCCAGATGAAAAGATGGATGAATGCCACAGGGGGAATAAATGGAGAATTCAAGGGGCTGGAACTGGATGCACTATCTCCGGACAAGATCAGAAGCATTTTTGCAGCAAGTCTCAAAAAGTATGTTGAGACGGAACAGTATTCTACATTTATAAAGCATGCATATGTCAGAAAACAAGTTCTTGAGAGTGCCCTAAATAAGATCAACTCAATTGTGGACGAAGCCATAAAAAGAGAATCTGGAGCAATTGAGATTTATGATTTTGATATTTTTGAAATGGCAAAAGAAGGTCATAACACGGTTCCTGTCTCAAGCCTTTGCAGTGGGAATCGTGACTATGCAATCCATGAAATGACAATCGAATCTTTTAGATGACTCTGAAAAGCTGATCATCCAATTTGAAGTGTCACCTAAAATGAAAAATGCCGGTTAGAGATGGGGGGTCTCATAACCGGCAACAACAAAAAAGCGTATAAGGATATTTATAATGAACTTTAGAGTTTTTGACAAGATTTATATGGATGGCTTGCAGCCAGGGGCAGCAGTTGAGATTGAACGAGCGTTGACGCTGCCGAACAAGGCAAAAGAGCAAATGGAGAAAATGGGCAAGTGGGCCGGAGACCTGCCGGACTCATTAGAATACTTTCAGGGTGAGAATCAGATTTTAATCATCCCACGCGGTGCAGGACTCAGAGCGTTCAAGATAGTGAGTCAATATCACGGTAAAAACGTTTCTATCATTGATGAGCGTACAGAGTTACCACCGGTGAGATTTGAGTTCAAAGGCAAATTAAAGCCGTTCCAGGAGGATGCAATTCAAGCAATGGTACCAAGAGCCAGTGGGATTTTGGTATTTCCCACCGGTGGAGGCAAAACAGTTGCTATGTTGTCATTGATTGCCAGACGTTCACAGCCAACGTTGGTAATTGTTGATAAAAGGGAGTTGCTGTATCAGTGGCAAGATCGAGCTTGTCAGTTTTTAGATATCTCACCGGATGCAATAGGCATAATCGGTGCCGGTAAATTCTCAATTGGTGACCGTTTGACCATTGGCACAATACAAACCATATCCAAGCACATGGACGAGCTAAAGGGCCAATTTGGGCACATTATAGTTGATGAGTGCCATAAAGCAGCAGCACCAATATTCAGTGATGCAATTACTCAGTTTACAGCAAAGTTCATTCACGGATGCACAGCCACACCTATCCGAAATGATGGACAAACCGAGGCTTTAAAGTTCTACCTGGGAGAGGTAGTTTACCAGATCAATAAACAGGCACTACTCAATAACGGTGATTTATGTCATGCCAAGTATAAGCAGATACCAACAGCGTTTAACTCGTGGCTTGACGGTTCAAGGGCATATACTCAACTGATGACAGAGCTTGTTAATGACAGCCAGCGTAATCAGCTTATATGCCAGACGATCGCGGATCACAAGGCCGGTGGACTATCCTTGATACTCTCAGGCAGGGTTGAGCATTGTAATGTGCTTCAGCAGACCCTTAAACGCAACTATGATATTGATGCTCATGTAATCACAGGTTCACTATCTGCCAAGGCCAGGGATGATGTTTTTACTCAGATCAAATCAGGATCAGTTAGATATATCATTGCTACTACTTCACTATTGAAAGAGGGTTTTGACCTGCCAGCATTACAGAGCCTGTTTCTGGCATATCCTGTTAAGTGGAAGGGTTCCGTTATTCAAATGATCGGGAGGATCTTGAGACCGGCAAAGGAAAAGCAATATGCCATGATAGTTGACTTCAATGATATCAACGTGGGTGTTCTCAAAAACTCTGCAAGGGTACGGGCTGGAGTCTACAAGGCCGAGATGGTCAGAGAAGTGTGATCAAAAAAGGTACAAATTATGAAGGATGAATTGTCTGAACAAGGCGAACTATCCACATTGATCGCTTGTGCAGCTCAAACAAGGATCAGGTAATTCATGAAATAGCATCTTCGTATCTGAGATAGCAACCTTTTATAATGCCCGTGCTTCAACAAGCGGGCTTCATAAAAAAGGTGGGGGATAGGAGTGTGTCAGATCTTCAGAGCCGATGCATTCCTAACCCCATGGACGGATCGGCGTTTCAGTAGGGCAAATAAGTTAAGACAAACAATAGGAGCTGAACTGAACTTGGATCTTCTCACCCATTACCCATATCCAAACCTCTTAACATGCATCAGAAAACATGGGATCGGATCAGGCATCAGATTGAAAGATTGGAAAATCAGGGATGGATGGACATAGGGAATATGATGGGAATGAAAGGATATTAAAATTAATCAGGTTGAGCAAAGGAAAAAGGCTCATTTTTTTTAGATTGAAAATCTCTTTAGGTCATAATATAAAATTCTTTGATCATCATTCTGATCCTTATCCCACAGAGGTTCAAACTCATTTTTATAATAAAATTGAAGAGATTGAGAGTATGCATCGACAGTTAAATATCGGCACCCTGTGCGATTTTTTGTTAAAAATAAAGTTTTTATCATATTAAGAAGAGATGTACCAATCTCCTGTCCCTGGAATTGAATTGAGACTCCTAATCGTCCAATTTTAACTGCTGGGAAGGATGTATAGTTTCTTTTGGGATGTGGAATACACTTTTTTAATGCCTTGCCAAACCCCTTTTTATCACCTTTCCGCTCTTCTTTTGTAATCTCTATTCTGTCGTTCAATAAAGATACCAAAGCCACAGGATAGAAAATTTCTATTTCTGTGGCTTCTTTTGGCTGAAAATAATATGTTTTTGCTAATAGCTGTTCATGATGAGCATATGCATCTATATGAAAAAATTCATTTAAATCTTTATCGCCACAATCAAAGGATAAGATTTCCGGAGTGTTGAAACTCTCTTTATCAGATAATGGTATGAGAGAAAATTTACCGTTATGAATTTCGTTCCTCTTTTCTGAGAGCATATTCCATAATAGACTTTATAGTAGAATCAATCTTCGGGGTAAGTATAGGCTTGGATTTTTTTTCCAGATTCCTGGCAACTTGTTCCAGAAACCTGTCAGATGATTTTTTATCCAAACGGGGGGTTGGTGCAATTGGGCGGGCCATGGTCAACCTCCTTTTTGATAAGTTTATGATAAGTTGCATTGCCTATGCACTATAATAACTACTCAAATGAATATCAGCAATGAAAATTTTTTAGAATTTATATTATTGACAATGCATGATGTCAATAAAAATTCCTGTGCAAGGAGTTATAGAAGACAGAAATAAAAATAGTTAATCACAGCCTCATATCATCAATAAACTCTGATGCAGGGCTTACACCGGTTATTAAAAGCTGATCCCTTGCACGGGTACATGCCACATAGAGAAGATGACGTTCAGTGTTATAGACCTCTTCCAGATCAGTGTCATCAGAAACCATCTCTATTCGTTGTTGAAGAGGCATGACTTCATCATCTACAGCCATAACAACAACTGCACGGAACTCCAGCCCCTTGGCAAGATGCATTGTGCTGATTGACACATAGCCTGTAACTGTGTCAATAGTATCATCCAGTATCTTAAAGTTAAGTCCTGCCATCTCAACTGCTGTACAGGCTCGATCAAGTTCAGCACAGGAGCGGACAAAGACTCCTGTTTCATGGGGTTTTATGTTTTCTGATATTCTCTGTAAAAGCCATTGCTGAACTGTTTTGGCCTCTTCTTCCTCATTATCCAGCTCTTTAATAACTGGTTTCGGGCCATTAAAGACAGAAATTGTGGCATTCCGTTTTTCTATATTGCCGTCAACATCTGATATTTTTGATTCAAGCAACTGGTCTGCCTTCATCCTGATCTGGTGAGAGGTGCGGTAGTTTATACGAAGTGTGTAAGAGCGTCCCCTGATATCTATTCCAAGTGCTGACCAGGAAAATGGCGCCTGAAAGATTCTCTGCCCAAGATCTCCTGAAAAAAACAGTGCATTGGGTCTGCCTTGAGCAATAGCAGAAATAAATCTTAACTGAGAGATGCTGACATCCTGTGCTTCATCTACAATAATAAATTCAAAGGGAGGATTTTCTATTTCTGCAAAATGGTCGGAAAGCCTGTTGAAGAGATCCGAATATGTAATCAGTTTCCGATTATCCAAGGTTGTTCTGAATATATCGAAAATGCTCCATAATATCAGACGCTGTTTTTCCGGCAGTCTTTTTTTTCTTCCAAGACGTTTTACATCTCTATACATTTCCCATGTTTTGAGCTGCCATGCGTCAACAACATCATTCCATTCTGTCATAAGAAAATGGTTTGAAAACATATGATTCCCAACTTTTTCAGAAGATTCCTCAAGAATTGTCCTGAGAATCTCTTCTGAAGCAATCTGTATCTGACCAAAATTTCTCTCATACAGGCGTTTGCCAATGGTATTCATGGCATATATTTCCAGACGCTCTGCAATCTGGGGTTCATGACGGATCAGGCGACGCAATTTGTTTTTAAGTGTGTTGGCAAGAGGCTCTGAAAATGTGGTAAGCAGAATTCTTGCATCAGGGTTGATCTTTGCAAGATGTACAGCCCTGTGCAGTGCAACAATGGTTTTACCTGTGCCTGCTGATCCTGAAATCCTGGCAGGGCCGTTATAATTTCTTTCTACCAGATGACGCTGTTCAGGGTGAAGAAAGATTGTCCATTTGTCCCATGGATATTCAAGTGCCTGTTTCAGCTCCTCAATATTGTTCATGATCCGGAACCGTCGCTGTGCATCAGGATGTTCAAACGGGTCAATATCAGGCTGTGAAGGTAGATGAGTTTTTGGAATTTCCCCTATGGCAAGATCAATCAAGGCTTCTCCTGCCTCTGCCGGAAGATGCTCTGCAAGTTCAAGAAGGCTCTCTTCATCTGCTGCCTTTACATCATCCAGCCACTCAACAGGGACACCATATCGAAGAAGATCGTTATCAGGAACATCTTTGAAAAGAAGTTGTTGACGGGGTATAGAGCGTTCAGGCTTTAACTGTTCAGAAGAGATGAATTCCTTAACAGTCTCCCTGATTTCTACCATCTGGGCAGCACCTGTTTTTGGATGAGTTTCAAGTTTTCTCCGTTCTGCCCAGCGATAAGCCTCATCATGATGATCCACATAACAGAGCAGAAGGCTTTTGCCGCTTTTATGAATAATCAACCTGATATCCTGATTCACATGGATTGACCAGAAACGGTTATCTTTGGCACCCTCCACTTTATGACACTGCAAAGCTGGACTATCCGGAGTAATCTGCAAGTCAAAGGCAGTTGTTTTAACTGCCTTCTGTTCCTGGCCTGTCAATTTTGCAAGGCTCTCTGTAAAGCTGTCTGCAATTCTGAATTCCATCATTGCACCTTGAATATCTGTATGATTTAGTCCTGAAACTCTTGATCACTTCACCCTGAAAACCTTCATCACTTCATCACCAAGATGGTTAATCACCTTTACAGCAATTCTACCAGATGCAGGCTTGTCAAAGGGCCTTGACACATCACTGTTTAATGAGTCCCATGCATCCTTGTTGATTTCAGACTTCAGGGTGGTTTTTAAAGATTTATAAGGGTCATTGGCACCAAGGAAATATGCCTGGCGGACAAAAAAACTCTCTTCATTATAATCCGTATCAATAAACCAGCAGGCAATCCCTTCAGCACCATCACTTCTGACTTCTCCTGTGCCTGGGTGAAACACATCCACACCATTGATCTTAACCTTTATCATGCCATTGTCACCATCCAGTATATCTATATCCGGCTCACCGAAAATAACAAACAGATTGCCTTTACCTGTATTTTTAAGGTCATCTGCCATGTGAAGATCAGCGTTCATTCTGGCTTTAAGCACAGGCACCCGTCCAAGTTTGTCAAACTCTGTTGAATGGGCATCATAGTTAAAGGCACAGGCAACAAGAACATCAAAATCAGCGTCACCAGCTTCACGGGTGGCTGCGACAAGATCCACTCTGCTCACTGTACCAAATTCCGGCCCGATAAAAATGGCTGCACGTTTCTCTTTACCAGACTCTTCCTTGTTCCCTTCGACATAATAGACCCCTTCAGCACAGATCATATCTCCAGGCCAGGGTTTTATGGATGAAAATGTTATTTTGTCCTCTTTGTGTGCCTGCTGCACTCCTGATGTTTTAAGGTTCTCCAGAATCATCCTGACAAAATCCTCTTCACCTCCGGTATGGGGATTTACCCCCTGATCCGACTTTTTTTTCTGAGCAGTATCCACCAGTTCGTCATTTTCATCTACAGCCATAACACGGTGAGGAGAGAGGCTTTCCACTGTAAACGGGCCTGCAACTCTCACTTTTTTTCTATCTTCATAAGGCTTGTCGTACAGATATTCAAAGTCTGCCTTGGCTGCAATAGATGCATCAATCTCTTTTTGCCTTGCAATACGCAGATCCCACCATTTGCCATGAGTTGAAATGGCTTTTTTATCTGTCCACATATCATAGGGCTTATCAGGCAGACTCTTCATTGTATATCTGGTATTCATTTCAGAATTGATCTGCTTCAGAGCATTCTGTTTTCTTGTATCTGTCCCCTGTCCCTGTATAATCTCCCAGCTTTTAGTTGCTTTTTCAGGCCAGGGATAACCCGGTTCTCTTGGTATCTCCCACTCCTGCCAGCTACAGTCAACAGACTTGTTCAGCTCTTCACGCAGAGGCTCCAACATATTCTGGAACTTGTCCCAGATCACATCTATTTCAGTATTGTTGGCAATGGACTTCAGGGTAATATGCGGCACCCGCTCATAGACAAAACCCTGCCTGATATTGTGATATACAGGTTTACCGGAGGGTGCAGTCTGAGTTATCGAAGATTCCTTTTCCTGACCTTCATGGCTGTCTGCAAGAATATAATAAGGATAACGTGCCCCCATAATACGGGCACGGGAAAGAGCCAGTGCAACACGGGAAGTGTCAATGGTTATCCATCTTCGCCCCCACTGTTCAGCAACATAAGCAGTTGTCCCTGACCCACATGTGGGATCAAGAACAAGATCACCTGGGTCGGTAGTCATAAGGATGCAACGTTGGATAGCCAGAAGAGAAGTTTGGACAATATAAATTCTTTCTGCACCGAGTTGTACGCTATCCCATCTATCAGTCATTAACGAAACTGGAAAATCGTTAAGGTAGCGTTTATAACGCAATACACTACCCATAACTTTGATCCGTCCTGCCCATGATAGATTTGTCAAACCACTAATAGTTGTTGTCCAGTGTTTGCCTTTAGATGGGAAATAAATTTTGTTGTTGTGCTTAAATGAAGGTTCTCCTTTTGAACTTACTCCCTCGGAGAATAAGCTAGTTAATTGAAAGCGTTTTCCTTCTAATAATTGTATTACACCTGCAATCTCATCCGGTAGGAGTCTTCTTTCTGTAGTATCTTCCAACTCAATTTGATCATAACGATCAAGACTTTTGTCTCCAACACTCCTTGGTAAAAATAGCTGGTGAAATTTAATACGATTTTTATCTTTTGCATACCAGACGATATAGTCTAAAGTTGGTGAAATAAGATTCCCCGGAATGCCCCCAGTTTTTTGGTAGGTTATCATCAAACAAAAATTCCAAGCCCCGAAAACTTCATCCATCAACTCCCGCAAATGGTGGACGTTCGTATCACTAATTTGAACGAACACACTGCCGTTTTCGGTCAGCAATTCCCTCGTTAGCAGCATGCGATCCCGCAGGTATGTGAGATAAGAATGAATTCCTTCCCGCCATGTATCCCGAAATGCCTTTACCTGTTCCGGTTCACGGGTGATGTGGTCTGTTTTACCGTCTTTTACATCTCTGCTTGTGGTTGACCACTGGAAGTTGGAGTTGAATTTTATACCGTAAGGTGGATCAAGATAGATGCACTGAACTTTTCCTCTTAGACCTTCCCTCTCTGCAAGGGAGGCCATAACCTGCAAACTGTCACCAAGTATCATGCGGTTTGTCCAGTTGGCATCGTGCTGGTAAAATTCTGTTTTTGCCCCCTCGTCTGGCAAGCCATTAAAATCTGCAAAGAGATTGAGCTCTTGCGGGGTATCTTGCTGCTCCTCCAGTTCAGTCTGTTTTCGCAGATCATCAATCAGAACTTTCGGGTGAACTTTTTCCTGAATATAGAGCGGCGGAGCCTGGACAATCAAATCTGACCACTCCTTTACATCTTTACCTCGCCAGACAAGTTGAGGATCAAGATCTTGATTTCGGCGTTCATAGGCAACCTGGATGGAGGATTTTTCATCTTTACGCATGACTGACTGGTATTCAGCAGTGGGAATGTTTTTTCTGGAAGCCTCTTTATGTATAAGTGTCTCAATGCTTTTTATCTGATCGTTTTTTGCCATTATCTTTCCTTGCCTATACGGTTACGATATTACCGAATCAACCATCCTGTTGAACTCTTCATTAATCTTGTCCTGAAAATCCACTGCCATTCCAAATACATCCCTGAACTCTGCAAATGCCCATCTTCCATACTGGCCATTGTTGTTAACCCCTGGTATCCAGTATTTGTCCATGGTATTTTTCTTGTCCTTTGCATCTTCTCTGCGATAGCCTTTTATTTCAACTATCAGATGAAGCAAATCTTCCTTGCCGTCATCTATCAGAACAATAAAATCAGGCAGATAGATACGGGTAATTGAGCCATATCTATAAGGCACCTCAAATCCCAAATTCTGATTTTTCACATAGGCTTTGACCAATGGATGGGACTCTGCAACACGGCAGAATTCAGCTTCCCAGTCACTGTCAAGAATCACCCAGTTAATATGACATTTACGAGAATCGGTTTCCCATCGGTTCCTCTTGGAAGTGTTAAAGTTGACATGCGTGGTTGAACCAACTGGATTATAAGGATCAAGAACAGCCTTTATCGGGTGTTCCCCTGCAAGAGCTGTGGTAATCCCTGCGGTGATTCGTTCACATGCCATATCTGCCAGTTCCTGATACATTAA
Source organism: Desulfamplus sp. (assembly GCA_015231705.1). Taxonomy (GTDB): domain Bacteria; phylum Desulfobacterota; class Desulfobacteria; order Desulfobacterales; family Desulfobacteraceae; genus Desulfamplus. The sequence goes on from JADGBC010000055.1 coordinate 11,279, forward strand.
CTGTGCAGGGTAAGTATCTCCTTTACATACCAGACAGGTATCAATCCACTGTTTTGTAATCCGTTTGAGTTGCCCGAACAGGTTGAGTTTTGGTTCTTTGTTGGTATCTCGCCATTTTGTGTAAAGAAGCCATTTTGTAATGTGGAACAACAGCGTGGATCTACGGGTATCTTTCAGATGCTTCAGATCAAGATTGACATCTTCACCGATAATTCCGGCATTTTTTGTTATCGAGGGGCCAACAAGTGCAGGTGTGATCTCCAATATTGAATCCTCATTAAATATTGCAGTTATTCTCTCTTCAGGAAGTTCAACACGGTAGCCCTGAACCCGTGGGAATGTGATCTCCAGTTCATCCCGTTCAGGTTTTACAGCTTTAACATGAATGGTTTCGCGCGGGGGCTGGGGCGGGGCAATAACCGGTTTGGCCGTGAAGTCAAATGGTATGCCGAAAATATCTGCATACTCCACATTGAACAGACCTTCTTCATTAAGTTCATATGACTGACGCCGCAATGCCCTGCCAATAACCTGTTCACAGAGCAGTTGAGTACCAAATGCCCTTATTCCAAGGATGTGGGTTACAGTGCTTGCATCCCACCCTTCTGTGAGCATTGAGACCGATACAACACAACGGATTGATTCACCGAGCCGCCCCTCTTTCCCGACGGTATTCATAGCCTCCCTGAGCAGCTCCTGATCGGAAAGATTTTCTGCCTGACGGCGATCACCTGTTCGTTCAACAATATCATTGCGGAAACGTTCAATCTCATCTGATGCCATTTCACGAAAATTCTGATCCAGAGCATCGCCTGACTCAAGCTGTTTACTGTCAATCAGCAGAGTGTTGGGCCGTCCAAGGGATTCGCCATGTTCGTTAAAATTACGGAAAAGATCCAGCCTCCCATTTTCCAGTTGATTGCTGCCATCATCATTTTCACGATAAAAACCTGAAATATAATCATAGACCAGCTTTGATACTGCTGTGTTCTGGCATACAATAATAAAACATGGAGGAACTTTAATGCCATTTACCTGCCACAGATCAAAAGTCTCTTTATAATGACCATAAAGAGCTTCCAGGGCTGTCATCAACTCCACAGGAAGACTCAAAGGATCAAGATGTTTGCCTTTTCCTCTACCTTTTGTAGGCATTCTGGTGCGAATATGTTCCCATAAATTGCGGAATACCGGCATCTCTTCACCGGGGATATTGTCTGCAACCGGCACCCGAGGTAATTTTACAATGCCGCATTCAATGGCATCCATAAGAGAAAAATCACTCATTGTCCAGGGAAACAAGGAGCCCTCTACATAACCTGAACCACTCAGGAAAAAGGGGGTGGCAGATAGATCAACCACCCGTTTTACACCAAGCTTGCGGTTTACAGCTTCAATTCCGGAGATCCATAGGCGTGCAGCTTCATTATTCTTTTCCGCCTCTTTTTTCTCATCTCCTTTCAGATCGGATTCTGCTTCATCATTATTTTGTCTGGGTTTTTCCCTGTAGCAGTGGTGAGCCTCATCATTGATGACCATGATCTTTTTCATGCCCATAATCTCTGGCATTACCCGTTGAATCATCTGCCCTTCACTTTCAAGAGTATTCAACGGCTCTCCTCTTCCCTGAAGAAGAGAACGACCACCTTTTGAAATATCTGTCTGCTCACGAAGTTTAAAAGCATGGTAGTTGGTGATCACTATTCTGGCACTTGCCAGATCTGCAACCATATCATTTGGTACAAGTTCACGGTCAGAGTAATAGGCATATGGATCATTGGGTTGCAGTAATTGCAGACGGTCACGAATTGTCAATCCAGGGGTGATTATCAGAAAACCACGGGTAAAATTCGTGCTGGTGGGGCGTCTCAAGGCATTGATTGTCTGCCATGCAATTATCATTGCCATAACAGTTGTCTTGCCTGTTCCTGTGGCAAGTTTCAGGGCAAGGCGGCTCAAGTCAGGGTTGGCATTATTGTTTGCATTGGCAAGATGTTCAAGAAATCCTTTTTCGTTTTTACCTGATTTGGGAGCAACTTCAGTCAGCCAGATAATAGTTTCAACAGCTTCAACCTGACAGAAAAAGGGTCTGATATGGCTGAATTTATGGTGTCTCCAATGCTGAAGTAATCTGGCAGTTTCAGGAGTCACTTTCCAGTCATTGGGATTTTTAAATTTACGCCACTCATCAACATGACGACGCACCTCATTTATAATAGGAGACGGATCATACTGCTGATCCTTAGTTGAGATCCCTTCAGTTTCAGCAAAGTCAAGGGGAAGCTCTGTCTCTTTGAACTTTGTTGTTTTCTGGTTTCTGGGCTTGGGTATTGGGGTGATAAGTTTTGTAGGCCGTCTTTTGTCTATTATTTTCTGTGTGGGTTGACCTTGTTCATCAATTTCCCAATGCTGTGACGGGTAGAGGTACGGTGAGTTGAGTATAGGTTTCTCAAAAAATCGATTATCCATAGATGTTATTCCAGATGGTATTGCCATTATTGTATATTGTTCAATAACCTCTTGACCTGCATTTCAGTTAGAACTAAACAATAGCTAATAAGTCATATTAACATTCATCAGAACCATTATTACGTCTTTTGGTAGTTTAATAGGGATAAACTGTCAAGGATATTCCATATGTTTGAGCAAAAAATAATAAAAATTCGGGTATCCTTCATTTGTCGGTTTGCCACTTTTTTGTAGTCATTATCCTCATTTTTTTAGGGAGACCCTCAACAAAGAGTCAACTACTTTTATGGTGATATGAATGATGCTCAGTTTAAGGAGAAAATTTAATGAAACAGAACTCTAAAGAACCCTCAGAGAATTTGACATTGCAGGAGAACTCGAAGCACTCACACAATCAGAAGCAAAATATCTACTCTCATTCAGAGATGTTGACACCTTCAGAAATAGAATCCTTGCGGAAAGACGGCAAGGAAGCGGACAGGATATCAAGAGCGTATTTTACAGCGAAGTATGGGCATCTGAGAAAGAAGTAGAGTTGCGTTCGATTAGACCATATTATTATTATGCCTATAATTGAGAGTGGGTCATGAAACAACTGATATTGCCTTTTAATGAATCGAATTCGCAGTCTCCATCTTCTGAGTGGGATAGAGACAGCACAAAACATGCCCTTGACGACCTTTTTAAAGCAACATTTGCCTATCGAAAAAGCATTGAATATTTAAAGTTGGCTGAGTTTATCTCTAAGTTTCGCTTTTATTCTCCATACAATGCCTTTCTAATTTATACCCAGAGACCTGGAGCTACCTATGTGGCACCGGCCTACAGATGGGCAAAACAGTATGGTAGAAAAGTCAAACCCAATGCTAATCCTATCGTTATACTTAAACCCAAAGGGCCGGTCATGTTTGTGTTTGATGTATCAGACACAGAATCTCTAAAAAATGCCCCGGCACTCCCTGAGTCAGTAACAGATCCATTTAGAATCAAACAAGGAACCGTAGAAAAGGAATTTGACAGAACCATAGAAAACTGTAAACGTGATGGAATCAAGATATTGTATCAAAAAGTCGGCTCCCAGGCTGCTGGTTCTATACAGACCGTCAATGTGGAAAACTCTGCCGGAAAATTGCAATTCAAGACTGGGGAACAAAAAGATACAACGCCCATCTATGAGATGATTCTCGTCAAGTATGAAATCTGCCTGAAAGAGGATTCCGAAAACAAGATGAAAACGGAGAACTATGCCACGCTTGTTCATGAACTTGCCCACTTGTATTGCGGGCATCTTGGTACACCGAATAAAAAATGGTGGCCTGATCGACGAGGGCTCTCCCATACTGCACGGGAATTTGAGGCGGAGTCTGTTTCATATTTAGTTTGCAAACGTATGGGTATTAAAACGACAGCAGAAGAGTATCTCAGTGGTTATGTTGACAAAGATCCTGTATTGCCAAAGTCAATGAGTCTTGAGTGCATAATGAAAGCATCGGGACTTATAGAGCAGATGGCCGGTGGAAATTTAAAACTTCGGAAAGATTATTAATTCCTCGATACAGAAACGTTGAGGTAATATCATTAAAAAAACATCATATCTGAATAATTTGGAAAGGGCTATTTAAATGAAGCAGAGTCCAGAAACACAAGCAGAAAACTCTAATTTCTCTAAAAAACCTACACCCTCACAACCTCCGAAGGCAAATATATACTCTCATTCAGAGATGTTGACACCTTCAGAAATAGAATCCTTGCGGAAAGATCAAATAGAGACGGACAAAGTTTCTTTAGCATATTTCAAGAAGAGGTTCGGGCATCTGAAGAATAAGAAGTAAATTTCATAATAGAAATCCCTTGACATCCCCCACCATCATATCATATCAATAAAATGTCCCTGCAAAATCAGGGACACCGGTTTAGCAGCTGGTTTCTAAAAGGCACAAAAGTGGTGCCATATTCGTATGAGCACTTTTTTTGTTTCTATGCACCTTCTGGGCTGCATGGGGGAACTCTTAGGAGTTGCCGGTATCCTTTTAGGCCGGTCTGCTAACCCCCATGTAGCCCTTTTTCGTTTTTAGCAGGACGAATGGGTCTTTATCAATCACTAAAAGGGAGTCCCACTAATGAATTCACATCTGCACCAACACACCCCATCAGACCCAACGGTGATCTCCCGGAAAGCAATGCTCCCGAGGAGGTACAATCATGATAATCAAATCCAACCCCAAGAAGAACTTTACCTGCATACCCAACGAGATATTCACAGATTGCAGACTTAGCCGTAAGGCACGTTTCCTGTTATTGGAACTCCTGTCAAAGCCCGCAATATGGAATATTAACTACAAGCACCTTATCAATTCCGGAAAGGAAGGTGAGTATTCCGTTCGTGGTGGCATCCAGGAACTTATTGAAACCGGATACATTCACAGGGAGACTACCCGGAAGAATGGAAAAATATCTGGTTTCGAGTACTATGTGTATGACAGGCCTATGACTCGGGATGAACACAAAGCATTTGTGTCAGTCAATCCGGTTGAGGAAATGACTAATATCACCCCACCAGATCAATATCCGAACCGTCAAATTGAACTACCGTTTCAAGGAGAAAATTCAAGAGACATTGTTGTGGATTATGGAAAAACCAACACGCGGAAAACCTGCATACAGGAAACCGCCCCTATAATAAATACTGATAATAATCAAATACTGAGGGGAGTAACTACTACTACCCCTGAGTCAGACCCGAAACCGGAAACACTCTCTCCACCGTTAGGGTTGCCGTCGTCGTATCCTGCCATTGCAGATAAAAATAATCTCATTGATCTTATACCCCCGCATTTCAGAACAGCCATGGTTGAGAAGGTTATCAACAAAGCCTTGCTTGAGCATACCCGACAGGAGGTGGAAGAGGCTATCAAGTATGCTTCTGTCAATGTAAAAGGGGGAGATTGGCAATTCAAAGCCTACCTTGATAAAACTTTACGGAATGGATGGGCAGAGGGGTATCTTGAATCCATGGAGGTTCCCAAGACAGGAGTCATAGCCTTCCCCTTTCCTGCCAGGTATTCCAACGGGACAATGAGCGGATCAGCTCGTATGGATTCAAACTATCAGGCAGCGGCAGACTTTCTTCGTGAAATGGAGGTGCAGCCATGACAAATCAGGACTTATCCAGATTTACAGAAATCATGATGGGGATGGCGGAGAATTATTCAGGGGCACAGCTCACAAAGAACGGGCTTAAATTGAGATTTGAAGCACTGCGGGATTATTCCATGGATCAGGTTACACGGGCCGCTGTACAGCTGATGAAGGAACATAGGTTTAATTCCATGCCGACAATCGGGGACTTTGTGGCGGTTATGGATCAGCAGATCGGAAAACTCAGGATTGAGGACAAGGCAGAACTTGAGGCAGGGGTGGTGATTGAGCATCTGCACAGGTACGGAAGCAGTGTAAACCCGATGTTTGAAGACAAGATTACCAGTCAGTTGATGGCGGGGGTATGGCGATATTCAGCATGGGCAAGGCAGGTTAAAGAGGATGAGCTGAAATGGTGGAAGCAGGAGTTTACAAGAGCATACAAAGCACATGCTGCGGGGATTGATGCCGGTTATTTTCTCCATGGGGGGGATGCCTTGACGGGACTGGTTAAAACCACGGTTAAGAGGCTTCCAGTTCAAGGGGGCACATATTTTGCCTGAAGCTCAATATTAATTCCTAATGGTGCAAATTGTTTTTTCAATTAATGGATATCTGATATATCAAGCAAAGTAATTGATAGTTTGTGAAATGTGTTATAAAATACAGTAATTAACACATAGAACAAAAGAGGTAATATCATGACACAAGAGATGCCTGATAAAACAGTATCCAAAACAGAAAAACACCTGTTTAAGCCGGGCAAGTCTGGCAATCCAGCCGGCAGGCCGAAGGGGACAAAAAACAAACTCACAATTGCGGCTCAGAGCCTGTTAAAGGGCGAAGCTGAAGCATTGACTCGGAAAGCCGTTGAAATGGCTTTGAACGGGGATATACAAGCTCTTAGGCTTTGCATAGAAAGACTTCTTCCACCGGTACGTGAACCATTGCTTGAACCATTCAAGATGCCTTCAATCAAAAAAGCCGAATCATTGCCACGGGTAACTGAGATGATCTTAAAAGAGGTTGCTGCAGGGAATCTGACACCAGGGCAAGGAGAATCAATCTCACGGATTGTTGAACAGCACCGTAAAAGTCTGGAATTGAACGATCTTGAATTAAGATTGAAAGCACTGGAAAGAGCTGCGGAGGGGAGAGTATGAGATTACTGAAACGAGTTGAATCTCTTGAGGCAAAGAACCTGGTAGATGAGGGAGATGATATTCTTATTATTCAATGGGCACGGGAGGCTGGACAAGAGTTGATGTCTCTTGGGAACAATCATCGGACTTATCACCGGAAGCCAGTAGAATCGGAATCTGATTTTATTGACAGGGTAAAAGGCATTGAGAGAGGCTTTTGTGCTAATAATCGTACACGCCTTCTTTTGTGGGGGGAGTGACTTAAAATGTTATTTGGTAATCGCATCAGGAAGCTTGAAAAAAAAGATTTTGGCAAAGATGGGGCGATCAAGATCAAAGTTAACCGCCTTGGACATGAAGAGTGGGCACAACACAAACAGCTCTTTGAATCTCGTAAGAAGTTGGGCCTATTAACTCTAAAAGAGATCCGGAGTCAGATTTTTGTTTCAGTGGGAGGTTCAGAGCAAAACGAGGACATAACGGAAGATGATGCTCGGAAACTCCTGAAGAAGAATGGTGAAAGCCACCAGACCGAGTAAAAGTTAAGAGGAATCCAAAGCCAGAGCAGCGACATTCTGTTTAATGGCTGAGAATGGGTTGAAAAAGATTTTTCGGATCAATTGGTGAGGGGTAGAGAGAGAATGAAGATCCGACAGGAAAAATAAATCCAGATCAGCATATTGTTTTAGAGAGGCCATTTCCTTAATTCGGGGTGGTCTTTTTTTGTGGCTGGAATTTGTGGGGAAAAATCTAAAACAGATCAAAGTGTGGGGGATAGTGTGGGGGACAAGAAATCATCAAAAACAAAAGGGCTTAGAAATTTCTTTCCAAACCCTTATATTTACTAATGTTTTTTATGGAGGCGGCTTCCGGATTTGAACCGGAGAATAACGGCTTTGCAGGCCGTCGCCTTACCACTTGGCCAAGCCGCCTTGTTTGGAGCGGGAAACGGGATTTGAACCCGCGACTTCGACCTTGGCAAGGTCGCACTCTACCACTGAGTTATTCCCGCTCAGTTGAAACAAGAGATCTTATATACCTGACCCCCTATTTTGTCAATAGTTAATATATAACTGGGTTCCAGTTTTTTGTTAACTACAAATCTTCACAATAGCTACAATGTCCTTACTGACATAAAGATAGCTATTGGTGAAACAATATCTCTTTTAAAAAGAGACAAGTTTTTTGAACTTGATAAAGTAATCTGCACCTGACCACAAAGTAAAAAAGAGTGCTCCATATAAAAGTACTATCCCAATAGCGTCAAAGTGGATACCAAGATATGGATAGTGAATAAGAAGAGGAATAATTGAAGCGATCTGAAAACCTGTTTTGTACTTGCCAAGCCATGAAGCCGAAACATCCTGACCATACTCAATTATGACACATCTTAATCCTGTAACAGCAAGCTCTCGACCTATAATAGCACAGGCTATCCATGCGGGTATAAAATCAAGAGAAACCAGCATTATAGATACTGAAGAGATTAAAAGTTTATCCGCAAGAGGGTCAAGGATTTTACCCAAATTTGAGACGAGGCCATATTTTCTTGCAAAATAACCATCAAAATAGTCTGTAATAGATGCAATCGAAAAAAGAGCAGCCTTTAATGCGGAATCATCAAGATAACTGTTTCCAGATCTCGTTTCAAACCAGATATCTCTTATCTCTCCGTTCTGCAATATTTTAATCAGAATTCTCACTTCAATCTTCCTTTCTGCT
>JADGBC010000056.1:0-1751 GCA_015231705.1 Desulfamplus sp.
CTTTTTTTTCAAGGCGTTCCACCTCTTTCTCCAATCCGTTGATTTCCGCTCTAAAATCCAGTACCGTGCCGGTAACCATATCTGACTCTCTAGCCATGGATATTAATTGAAATACATCCAGATCCTTTACATCTGAGGTCAATTTGCGCTCCTTTAGAGCAACAAGATCTCCTGTTGCAACAAGTACATGTTTCAAACCAAGGGCACGGGCACCCCAGAACATGGCTTGAAGGCTTATTCTGTTACGATCTCTGGTAGTACAATGAAGAATCGAAAATTTGCCAGTTTTCTGCTGAATGAGTGAACATAAGGCCATTGCACACATGCGTGGTTTGGCAACCGGATTGGATGCAACACTGAATCCATCGATAGGAAGATCTTTTAATGCATCAAGAGCAAAGAGAGTTGGACCAGGATCAGATCCGTGAGGCGGAACTACCTCCACAGTTATTACAAAATTATCAAGATCAATGCCTTTAACTGCAGAATCATCATTGACAAATGGTGCTGCCTTATCATTATTGCAACCGCTACATGTTTCTTCCATAGTAACCCCCTGCTGTTGTTTATCTAGTTGGATTATTTTAAACTTTATTTGTCTGTAGAAAACCACGTCCTATTTGCGTGGAAAGGTCGATGACAAGCGATTTTTTTACTAATATTTCTAAAAATTGAGCACCCTTTAAAATAGAAGATATTTAACTTTATCAACAGCTGAGTTTATTTTCAAGTACAGGTTTGTCATAGGGCAATTATGTAATGACAATTCTATTTTTAAATTGAGATTGTTTACTGCTACCCATATCAAGCATTTACTTTTACCGTGAAAACAAACTTGGTTTTCATGCTTGGGGGCGACCGGATTCCCATCCGGTCATGTCTGTTTACTTTGAATATCAAGCAGAGACATCTCAAAAGCATCAACATAATACATGTCATTATAAGTAGCTATCTGTTATTATAAGTATTATATCTATATCGGCATCCATTTTTCTTGACTCATTAGAGTTATGGCGGTTATTTTTACTTTATAGCCTTGAGTGTTAAGTTGACAATTATTTTATTACTCAGGAACTTCAATCCAACGATAATTGCAGCTAAGCTGCCTATGTTCTACAACAAAGTAACCGTAATAAAAAAGAAAAGGGAGAAAAAAATGGAGAAAATAACTGAAAACATTATGACCGCAATAAATAGCAAAATAGTTGTGATCTCATTAGCTTTGCTGCTTACTCTTGTGGCCGGATTTACTGCCTATGCCTCTGAAAAAAGTTTGATGATGGCAACAACAACAAGTACTGATGACACCGGACTTCTGGATTATCTGATGCCTCTATTTACTAAAGATACTGGCATTGATATTAAATGGACAGCGACGGGAACGGGTAAAGCTCTGGCACTGGGGGCAAACTGCGACGTGGATGTTCTGCTGGTTCACGCTCCTGAAGCTGAAAAAAAATACATTGCAGATGGCTCAGGCAAGGACCGCCAGGAAGTTATGTATAATGATTTTGTCATAATAGGTCCGGAAAGTGATCCTGCGGCCACTAAGGGTAAGAGTGTTGTAGAGGCATTGGAGAGCATCCGTTCAAAACAGGCATCGTTTGCAAGTCGTGGAGACGATTCTGGCACCCACAAAAAAGAACTTTCACTATGGAAAAGCACAGGCAAAGCCATTCCTGAAAAAGAGAGTTGGTATATACAGACAGGCCAAGGTATGCTTGCAACCATCAATGTGTGTGAAGAGAGAA
>JADGBC010000056.1:1772-19524 GCA_015231705.1 Desulfamplus sp.
TATATCAAATATAAGGCACAGAAAAACGGTAATCCTATGCTTAAGGTTCTGGTGGAAAATGATGGCATTCTGATCAATCAGTACAGTGTAATTGCTGTTAATCCGGAAAAATGTCCAAAAGCAAAATATGATCTTGCCAAACAATTTTCTGAATGGATGGCTGGCGAAAAAGGTCAGAGTCTGATAAAAGACTTTAAGCTTATGGGTGAGTCTCTTTTTACACCAAATGCAAAATAACCAAATTTATTCATCAACCTTTTTTCTTGTGTATTGTAAAGAAAAAAGGTTGATGTGTTTTGCGAATATTTTGCAACTACTTTATAGATCATAAATAATTATGGACTTTATTTTACAGGGATTTGTTAAAGCACTGGAACTTCTCACGGCAGGAGATAGTTCTGTATGGTCTGCCATTTTTGCCACTATCAAAGTTTCTACAGGGTCGATGTTTTTGAGTATTACAGCAGGAATCCCTTGCGGTTTCTGCCTTGGCTACTTCAATTTCAGAGGCAAAAGAGCTCTTAGAACTTTTGTAGATACCCTTCTTTCTCTTCCAACTGTATTTGTCGGCTTGATGGTCTATGCCATGATATCAAGCCAGGGACCGCTTGGAGAATTCGGGCTTCTGTTTACCCTTACAGGTATTGCTATTGGTCAGAGCATTCTTGCCTTTCCCGTGGTTACCGCCCTCACAGCTTCAACAATCGAAGGAATTGATCCCCAGCTAAAGCTCACTCTTATCTCTCTTGGTGCCGGGAAAAAGGAGATAATCCTAACCTCTTTGTGGGAGGTACGTTTTGGGATTGTTGCTGCTGTGGTGACCGCTTACGGACGGGTCATGACAGAAGTAGGAATATCCATGATGGTAGGAGGTAATATAAAATGGCACACTCGTACAATTACCACTGCAATTGCACTTGAAACAGGTAAAGGAATGTTTGCCAACGGAATTGCTCTCGGGCTTGTGCTTCTTGCCATCGCCTTTGCTGTAAACCTCTCCCTTGCCTTCCTTCGGAAAAAATGAAGATAAAAAATATGACTACTATATTTGAACTTGAAAACATCCAGCATATTTACAACAATCGCAAATCACTTGATATTAATTATCTTGCCATTTCTAAAGGCACCATTACAGGGCTTATGGGTCCAAACGGAAGCGGAAAAACAACTCTTCTCAAACTTTTTGCCTTTAGCATGAAACCCACTATCGGAACAGTTTACTTTAACGGAAAGCCGGAAATCCCCTTTTCAAAGGGTGTAAGATTCGATATTTCCCTGCTTACGCAAGAGCCATATCTTCTCAAACGAACTGTCTATGAAAATATCAACTACGGTTTGAAGATCAGACATAAAAATGGATTTTCGGGTAATAGTGACAAACAGAGAAGGATGAAAATCAGAATTGCCATGATCCATGTGGGACTTGATTTTGACACATTTGCCAACAGACAGTGGAATGAACTCTCAGGTGGAGAAGCTCAGCGGGTGGCAATGGCAGCCCGTCTGGCATTACAGCCACAGGCACTTCTGCTGGATGAGCCGACAGCCAGCGTCGATCTGGAGAGTGCCAGAAAAATCAGAGATGCTGCAAAAAAGGCAAGGGAAGAGTGGGGTACCACCATTGTTGTGGCAAGCCATGATAAAAGTTGGATTCATGGGGTGTGTGATACCTGTATTAGTTTAAGTCAAGGATCTATAGTCAGATAAGTACCTGTGCTAAAGTTTTCACCCGTCTCTATTTTTAATATGTCAATAATATCAAGTAATCGAAGAATGAAAGCCTCTTGATTGCAGCTTTTTCAAAAGACTTTCACATAAAAAGTCTGTATATATGATATTTTATAGTTCATGTAATTTCATTACAAACAAACTAAGCCAAACATCTTCTGTATTTTTCCAGGAATATGCACTATAGGCTTACTGTTACAATACCCTACCTTTCAATCCCTATATCCTCCCATTATACATTCAGGTGTTCTGATTTAAGTGCGTAACTAAGAGCAATTCCGGCCACAAAACCGGCTGCCAGATTTGACGCAAGGGTAATGCCCAGAACAAGAATAGGAACAAACATCTCTTTTCGCGTCTTCATATCAAGGAGGGTTAGTGTCAACTGAGCACCTGCAAATATGAGTAGCACACCCAGTGCGGACATAGGCAACAGATAAATAACTCCCATAAGATGCTCTCCCAGAAAAATAGCAAGAATGACAAATATTGAACCGATGATCAAATTCGAACCTCCTGTGCGGGCACCGAAGCGATAACGGGAGGCAAGGCCTCCTGCTCCATGACACATGGGCATCCCTCCCAGAAAAAAACTCATCAGGCTTGCCAAAGCCATGCTTATACAGAGAGCTTTATAGGTAACCCTGTGACCGTCATCAGGAAAATATTGAATCGAAAGATCGGCATTGGCAACAACAGCATTACCAATAGTCATAGGGATCTGCGGCAATGCCATTACCAGAAGAGCAAAAGTGAAATCATTCAAAGAAGGAATTCCGAAAGGAAGAATTTTCGGCAGATAAAACCCGAACTGTATCTGATTGAGCCCTTCACCTGTTCCCCAAAAGATGCCGGTTAAAATGCCGGTTCCGACAACTACAATGGCTGCCGGTAAACGCTTATTCTCAAGTAGCAGCAGAGTCAACACACCTAAAGTTATACCGATGACAATCCCGATAGGTACAGGGCCTATCTGCTGAACCTGTAGATAAGGCTCTGCAGCATTGTGAAATGCCTGAAATTTTGATTCCCCAAGCATGAGTTTGACACCTTGAGAGACGAGCATGACCCCTGTGGATAGCTGTACGCCTCGGATGACAGGCTTAGGGATGTAGCGACCAATAAGGGTTATCAGCCCTGTGCCACCAATGATAAGTAGAAAGATACAAATCCAGAGACCTGATGCCTGAATACGGGAGGCAGTTATACCGGTAGCTATTGCGTAAGCTCCGATCACCTTCATGGGCTCAACAGGAGTTGTTACCTTAAAATAGAGGCCCGAAAATATATAGTAAAGTCCTACTCCCAGAAAAAGTCCCAGCGGATTGAGTCCATTTATCAAAATCATTCCAATTGCCAGCGGCAGAATAGTTCCAAGATCTCCCAGAGATCCTGCAAACTCCATACGATTGAAACGGTAACCGGAGTTTATCCCAGATTGCTGAATAGCGAATTTGTTATCCTCATCCATAGCATCCTCTCTTAACCAATTAAAGAGACTTTCACATAAAACTTATTTTTCTATAAAAATCTCCAGCCAACAGTCACGAAAATTATTATAATCGTGATTATAAAATATCATTCTCAGAGTTGTCAAGAAATTGTTCTGCAACTTTTATAATATTGCTTATGATATAAATGGCTGGTATTTTAGAGGATAAACAGTCAGATTCCTAATTTTTGATTTAAGTGCCATTATGGCAAAATAATCAAAAAGTTTTTTTGACTTTGACTTCTTCGAGGCAGTCTATTTAAGGATTTTATGATGACAGATACGCAAAAAAACAATTCAGTATCCATTAAGACAGAAGATATACACGGACGGATCGTCTCCTCACCAGACTCAGATAAATGTCTTGACTCTGTTCAGTTGCATCAACTGGAGCTCTCTTTTCGTGAATGGAGTGAATCATCTTCCCGTTCAGATGTTCGTGTGGCCCGAAGACGAATTTTACTGGTTTTCCTACTGATTAGATACACAGGTGCAAAGCTTAGCGAAGTATTGAGCCTTGATCCATTCGAGGATATTGATTATCAAAAGCAATGCTTGTTTTTCGGACGAACTAAGGATGAATCATTTAAGCCTCAACGCAAAGTACAGATCTCAAGCACATTATGTAATGAAATAAAGAAGTTAACTAATGACCATGATTTTAAAGATTTCTCTCGTAACAGGCTCAATATTGATCCTGGCTTTGTAAGACGCAAATTCTACGAACGTGCTGAGGCATGTGGGATTGTAAAGCAGCTTGGTGCACCGGAAATTCTTCGCAGATCCCGTGCAATTGAATTGATGCAAAATAATATGCCTCTTCCTGCAGTGCAGATGATTCTGGGACACTCCACACCAAATCTCACATCTTCATATGTCTCTTTTTCCGAAGATGATCTACAGAAGATAACAAAACTTTTCATGGAAAAAGAGTCAACCCGTAAAACCAGTGCCCGTAATTCATTTTTCGGAAAGATCCTGACAATTTTAAAAGGAGACATACAGGCCCGCGTGGAGCTTATGACCATGGGAGGAGATCTGGTTACAACGATCATAACAAACGGAAGTCTCAATAGACTTGACCTAAAAGTAGGCACGATGATTACTGCCGAAGTCAAGGCACCCTATGTTATTTTACAGAAAGCCGACAATGAAATCAAAAGCAGTGCTGACAATATATTCAACGGAGTTGTCAAAAAGATTACTATTGGTAAAATCAATACGGAATATATCGTTCAGATTTCAGATGGAACAGAAGTCTGTTCGCTTGTAACAAGTGAAAGTTGCCGGCGTATAGATATTAAGGTTGGTGATGATGTCTGGATATTATTTAATGGTTTTTCGGTACTGTTATCCGAATAACCGGCACGGCCGGAGCTTACGTATTGCTCTTGGCCACAACGAACAATGAAAGTCCCATGATTACTGCTATTTCAAGAGACTTTCACATAAATAAACGTTAAAATTGATTTTTACGGTAAGTTGAAAAAACTTGAAAGCCCTACAAAAAAATACTAATGTAAACCTATCTATAATCTTTGAGCGAACAATAATAATAATTTAATAAGGTGAGCAATGGATTTTCTTTACGTGACATTTGCGGTTTCTGGTGTAAAAACATGGGTATTTTTTCCGCCATTAGTGGCATTTGTAGTATCTTTTTTTACATCAATGGGTGGCGTATCAGGAGCATTCATGCTGCTGCCTTTTCAGATGAGTGTGTTACACTACACTGCCCCATCGGTCAGCGGAACTAATCAGCTATTCAACATCGTGGCTATACCCAGCGGCGTATGGCGGTATGTGAAAGAAAAAAGAATGGTCTGGCCTTTAGCGTGGACAGTTGTCATTGGAACACTGCCTGGAGTTTTCATCGGCGTATGGGTCAGGCTCGAATATCTGCCCGATCCTCGAAACTTCAAGTTTTTCGCAGGACTTGTGCTGCTGTATGTTGGTGTCAGGCTCTTCAGCGATACCCTTAAAACAATAAAACTGTCGTCTGCTGGAAATACTAAACAGGCAGTCTCCCCTAAAAACTTTATTGTGACCAACACCCGCTTTTCTTTAAAAAAGGTGGATTTCTGTTTCGGGGAAGAGGATTTTGCCTTTTCAGTTCCAGGTGTTCTTTTTCTCTGTTTTATTGTGGGCATTGTCGGCGGAATTTACGGTATTGGCGGTGGAGCCATTGTAGCACCTTTTTTTGTGGCCTTCTTTCATTTGCCTGTGTATGCTGTTGCCGGAGCCGCACTTATGGGAACTTTCATGACATCTATTGCAGGGGTGATTACCTACCAGATGCTTTCTCATTTTTATACCGGAGTATCTGTAGCCCCAGACTGGTATCTTGGGATTTTGTTTGGAATCGGAGGATTCTGTGGAATGTACCTTGGTGCAAGATGCCAGAAATATGTTCCTGCTCATAAGATAAAATTTATATTGTGTTTCTGTGTTGTTTTTGTAGCTTTAAAATATATTTTTGACTTTATTAAATGACTCATCAGTCATAAGTTCTCAAAATAACAACTACATGTTAGTGTTGAATTACAATTTCAACACTAACATGTAGTATGGAAAATGAGAAGTTACGACTCACGAATTAACAATAAAAATTATTAAGGAACGGAGAATTAAAAAATGTCCAACCCTATTAAACTGTCCAATCCTTTTAAACAAGCCCTTTGGCAGATCCCTGCAATCACTTTGATGGCATGTCTGATGGCCCTGACAATAAATCAACTGCGCTCTGACCGTATACCTGTTGTTGGAGACTGGTCAGTTGATGCACGATTTTCCGATTCTGCCGGCGACAGTCTGGTCATTTCTTTACAACAGGCAGGTGCACTTTTTGACCAAAAAGCCGTACTTTTTTTAGATGCACGACCTGTAAGTATTTATGAAGAAGGCCATATTCAGGGTGCAATCAGCCTTCCATGGCAAGATATTGATAGCCATTTCATGGAAATTGCGAACCAGTTGGAAGGTCAGAAAAACATTGTCACATATTGCGATGGAGAATCCTGCGAATTAAGCCATGAACTTGCACTTTTTCTTAAAGAGATGGGATTTGATAATGTTCATGTGCTTGTAAATGGCTGGAGTGCATGGTTAGCAGCGGGACTGCCCACAAGAACGTCGAATGTCAAAGGAACAGAAGAGGGGAATGGGTCAAATGGTAATGGTTGATAAAAAAAAGATGGATGCTGATGGGGAAAAAGCCTCTATCAATGACAATAAACAGACATGGCCGGATTTGGACACCCCAAATAATGAAAATGAGACCGTGCATTTTCATGGTAAAAATAATTTAAACAATATTTTAACCTGTGTATTACGCATTATTATGGGTGCTGTCTTCCTTTATGCAAGCTATGATAAGATTCTTAATCCTGAAGCCTTTGCCAAAGCTGTTTATAGCTACCAGATTCTTCCCGACACATTGGTCAACTTTGTGGCAATATCTCTTCCCTGGCTGGAGTTTTTGCTCGGCTTCTGCCTGATAACCGGAATCTGGCTGCCAGGTACAACGATTATGATTACCCTCCTGATGACTATTTTTATCGGAGCAATGATATTCAACATGAGCCGAGGTCTTAATATTCACTGCGGCTGTTTTTCCACCGATATCACACAGGGACCAGCAGGAACGGGTACGGTGATAAGGGATATCGCTTTTCTTATGTGTTCTATATATCTTACCCTGAGGGTTCTTTGTTTCTCTGAATTCAAAAGTACTTAACAGAAGTCTATAATAGTCGATGGAAATATGGTTGCAGCGTAACCAGGATAATCTATATTCTCCGCGGGTAAAAAATATATGAATGCACAGACGCTAAAAAACCAGGAAACTCAATACAAGGAGTTGGTGGAGGCTTTAAATGTCGGTGTGTTCCGTGCGACATGTTCTACAGATGAGATAATATTTTTGACGATTAACCCTGCTGTTGCACATATTTTCGGTTATGATTCTATTGATGAGTTCATGCAGACTTCCATGCGTGAACTCTATCAAGATCCTCAACATATTCAGGACTTTATCGAGCACATTAGATATAATGGGCAGTGCAAGAGTCTTGAATTTGCGATGATAAAAAAGGAGGGCACCCCTATATGGGTCTCATGTAATGCCACCGTACAGTATGAGCAATGTGATCAAGCACAATTATCCTGCACCAGCGAAAATAAGGGTGCCGGTACTGCTTCAGACCCAGAAAACATCTCTTCTGGTGTAGTACTAAAAATAAAATGGATCGACGGTGTACTAGAAGATATCACAGAGAGAAAAGAGGAGGCAAATAAACTTAAACGCCTGAATGAGGCCTACGAGCGTTTTGTACCCCACGGGTTTCTCAAAACTCTTGGGAAAAAAAGCATTGAAGAGGTTCAGCTCAATGACCGGATTCAAGAAAAGATGACAATTCTTTTTTCAGACATACGTCTATTCTCAAATCTCTCCGAAACTATGACCCCTGAAGAGAATTTCAAATTCATCAATTCCTATCTCAGCCACATGGGACCGTTTGTGCGAAAGCACCATGGATTTATAGATAAATTTATCGGAGACTCGATTATGGCAATTTTCGACAGAGATGCTGATGATGCTATCTCCTGTGCCATTGCAATGATCAGAGAGCTCAGGCATTATAATGAGGGACGCAAAAGGGCTGGATATCGCCCTATTGACATAGGGATCGGCATCAATACAGGAATTTTGATGCTGGGTACCGTTGGAGATGCAGACCACATGGAAGGGACTGTCATAAGTGATGCTGTAAATGCCGCTTCCCGCCTGGAACAGCTAACAAAAAAGTATAATACATCTCTTCTAATAAGTGAACACACATTGCATTCACTGAAAAAACCTTCAGATTTTGCCATCAGGTTTGTTGACCGCGTTCTGGTAAAGGGGAGGACTGAACCAATAGCCATATATGAGGTCTTTAATGCGGATCCTCCGGCAATCTTCGAATCTAAAATGTCTAATAAAAGCCTTTTTGAAACAGCAATGTACCATTATCGATATCAGGATATGGAATATGCCAGAAATATAATTGAGGCCCTTCTAAAAAGAGCTCCTGAAGATCCGCTTGCAATAATATATCAGTCAATTGTGGACAATAAGGATGAGCAGTTTTTTTCTCCCTGGCACAACAGGAAAGAATTTGAGCTTAAAAAAGAGCTGATATGTGACATACCCGTTATTGATAATGGTCATGTTGAAATGTTCCGGCTTATTTATCTTCTGATAGAAATTATCAAACAGAACCTTAACAAAATGACTATAATTGAGGTACTTATCGAGCTGCATAAAACCTCAACCCTTCATTTCCAGAGCGAGGAGAGAATGATGAGACAAGCAGCTTATCCAGAACTTGACCAGCACATAATGCTTCACAAGGATTTTTTGCGTAACTCAGAGTTTGTTCTTGATATGGCTTCAGGAACATCTTCCATTAGTAAAGCTGATGCCCTACACCTTCTTCTGAGAATTGAAACTCTGTTCGTTGAGTGGTTGGCAAAGCATGAAATAGTGGCGGATAAACATTTTATCTCGAGCATGATGGGGTTAAGGTAGAAAGTGTTTAATATGATTCACGACGAGCCGGTGCTGATCCGACCTGTCATGAACCATGAATTGGAATAAAAATAGACTTCCTGCAAAACTGGATTTTACTCCTTGATTTTACTGGATGAAAAATTAGTTCTGCAAGAGGCACAAGGGTATGTTGATTTAAGATTACCCTGGGTTTAACTGCACTGACCTGACCCTGAATCTAACTGCATCCGCATCCGCAACTCCCTTTAGAATCAGAACCACAGTCATGACTATCTGCTCCGCAATCGTGGGAATGAGAACCACATCCACAATTATGAGCCTCCGGCTCCAGCCCTGTTTCCCTGATGGTGAGGTCAAATGTCAGTGTCTTACCAGCCAGAAAATGGTTGATATCCATTTTTACTGATTTATCACCGATCTCAGCAACTGTGGCCGGAAAAGGTCTTCCTTCAGGATCCTGAAGCTCCAGGACAATGCCCACTGACAAAGGTATATCATCAGGAATGTGCTGCCTTGCAAGATCTACAAAAGCATCTTCGTTTCTAAGCCCATAACCATCTTCAGGGGGAATAGTTACTGTTTTTGACTCTCCTTTTTTCATTCCAATGACAGCATTTTCAAATCCTCTTATCAGCATTTGAGATCCCACTGTAAATTTCAGTGGAGCTCTGCCTTCGGAAGAGTCAAATACCTTTCCGTCTTCAAGCTTGCCTGTGTAGTCAACTGAAATGGTATCTCCTGCATTAATTACTTCTGTCATAATATAAATCCTTTTTAAGCAGACATCTTTAATCCTGCTCTGAATCCGGTAAAATATCTTTATTTTATAAGAAATCCGGCTGGTCGTTAAAGTTACTCCCATCAAGGGGATGATATAAATTACGATTTAAAATAAGAGTCAAATCACAATTGTCCAACAGAAAATATTTTTTTTAACATTAATAATAATCCTTCATGGCCACTATGCTGCCACTCCGAGTTATGAACACCAGAATGCATCTTCATGGTAAAATAGATGGTTGAGAGTGCTGAGTTCCGAGAGTATCTCTATTACAGAATAACCGGCACGGCCGGAGCGAGGTATTGGCTCTCGGCCACAACGAACAATGAAAGTCCCACGATTACTGCTAACTCAAGAGACTTTCACATAAAAGGGTACTGGAGATAAAAATTTCTCCATTAAGAGAAAGAAAGGTTGATATTCCAATACTCTTGAACTATTTTTTAGATCGTTACAGCAAAAAAGGCTCTCATTTTCTGGTGATGCCATAAACACTTTGATCAAATATCCTTTTCCTGGCAATGTAAGCGATTTACTTGCCTTGCAAAAAATCTGCTTGAAACCATTATGATTGAACTAAGGATGTGTTATGAAATTAATGCTTAAAATTCCACCAGTTGCACAAGGAATTATCGCAATCTTTTTAATTTGGCTATTTGCTCGATACGTACCTATTTACAATATAAAATTTAAATTCCAAAATATTGCTGGGTGGATATTTATAATAACAGGTGTACTTATTGCATTTTCAGGAGTTCTGGCATTTATAAAATCAAAAACAACAGTTGATCCAAGATCCCCTGACAAAGCAAGCAAACTTGTAATTGTCGGGATTTACAGATATTCTAGAAACCCAATGTATCTTGGAATTATGTTTGTGCTAACCGGTGTAGCTCTCTTGTCTGCCGCTCTTTCGGCCATGTTTGTAATACCGTTATTTGCAGCATTTATAAACAGGTACCAGATTATGCCAGAAGAGTTGGCACTTGAGGAAAAATTTGGCGAAGCGTATATACATTATCTTAAGAATGTAAGGAAGTGGCTCTAAAATAAACTTGATTCCAAGCAGTTAAAAAGAGGATGAACCATTAACAGATGCTGTCAGTTTAATGCTCAGAAAGATGCTTAAACATCTGCCTGTAATCGATAACCAGGTAAAATTTAAAGGGATGATAAGTCGTGAATCGCTTCTTCGGGCAGGTTTTTAAAACTCCTGATGAAACAAGATACTTTTCTGGAAGCCTACAATAAGGATACACATGTGATAAAAATAAGCCTTCTATTTATTCTGGCCTGCCTGAATCTCTCACTGGTCTTTACAGATATATCTTTTGCAACAGAGACTTCAGATGCCGGTCAACATCCTGTCATGACCGACACCCACCCAATCAGAGTAGACACACCTCCAATTATAGAAAGTGACCTTTTAACCAAAAACCGTTCTAGGATAATACACGCTGCTGGTGATCACAACTATCCTCCTTATGAATTCCTTGATCCAAACGGGCAACCAACCGGATTTAATGTGGATATATTTCGTGCTGTCTGTGAGGAGATGGGCATGAGGTATGAAATTAACCTTGGATCCTGGGACATCGTAAGGCAAAAGTTAGAAAATGGTGAAATAGATGTTATCACAGGAATGTACTATTCTCCTGAAAGGGACAAAAAGGTTGATTTCTCGACTCCTCATATCATTGTCTCTCACTCTCTGTTCGTACGTAAAGATTCAGATATTAGCCTTCTTGAAGATCTTTCAGGTAAAGATGTGCTTGTCCAGAAAGGAGATATCATGGACGACTTTCTTCAATCCCAGGCTAGATCACTTACTATAACAACTGTACCAGATCAGATTGATGCACTGCGTCTGCTTTCTGAGGGCAGACACGACTGTGCTCTTCTGTCCAAACTTCAAGGGCTATATTTGATCCACAAATATAAACTTTCCGGCATTAAAACAGTTGGTACTTCAGTTCAGCAGCGAGATTACTGCTTTGCTGTTAGTGAAGGGGACCAGCAACTTTTAACGCAGCTCAACGAAGGGCTTGCACTTCTGCGTACAAGAGGAATATACAGGCAGATTCATAACAAATGGTTTGGAATTTATGAGGAAGATGAGGCGTGGGAACACTTCATGCAATACCTACTTTGGGCCTTGACTCCCCTGCTACTTATATTTTTGGGTATTTTTGCATGGAACAGACTGCTAAAATACCGCATTGATCTTGCCACAAAGGCATTGAGCCAAAGCGAAAATAGATACCGGGAGTTTATAGCACTGGCTGTTGATGGAATAGCTCTTGGTTCTCCAGACGGTATCATTATTGAGGCCAATCAGGTTTTGTCCGAGTGGCTTAATATACCTCATGATCAATTGATTGGCAGACATATCTCCAATATGCCTTGGGTTTCAGGCACACTTGAAAAGATTCCTCTGCGTTTTGATCTTCTCAATAAAGGCCACGCTATCACCAGAGTGCGTGAACTTGAAAGGCAAGATGGTTCACATCTATATATAGAAATGCGAAGTAAAAGAATGCCTGACGGAAGTTATCAATCGATTTTTCGTGACATCACAGATCGTATAGAGGCAGACGAGGAGAAAGAGAAGCTGATGTCACAGCTTGCACAGGCACAAAAGATGGAAGCAGTCGGCCGCCTGGCCGGTGGTATTGCTCATGACTTTAATAATATGCTTGGTGTTATAATTGGTTATGCAGATATGGCAATGATCGGACTTGAACCAGGTGCCCCCTTTCATTCAGAATTTGAAGGCATACTTAAGGCTGCCAGACGTTCATCCGATCTTACCCGGCAGCTCTTGGCTTTTGCACGCAAACAGACCATAATTCCAAAGGTTCTTGACCTTAATAAAAGTATGGAAAATATGTTGAGCATACTACAGAAGCTTATGGGAGAAGCTATTGAGCTTGCATGGGTACCCTCGCAGAAAAAACTCTGGCCGATAAAGATAGACCCAAGTCAGCTTGACCAGATTTTTGCCAACTTGTGCGTAAATGCAAGGGACGCAACTAACGGCATGGGTAAGATTACTATTGAAACAAAGAATATCAAAATTTCACAATCCTACTGTAATCTTCATACAGAATTTAAACCAGGAGAGTACATCCAGCTCGCCGTTAGCGATAATGGTTGCGGAATGGACAAAGAGACTCAGAACCATCTGTTTGAACCTTTTTTCACAACAAAGGGAGAAGGGAAGGGTACTGGATTGGGGCTTGCTACGGTTTATGGCATTGTCAAGCAAAATAATGGCTTTATAAATGCTTATAGCGAAGTAGGGCAGGGTACTACTTTTCGGATTTATATTCCCAGAACTTATGAGACCAATATTGATATGGATATTGATGAAGTTGAAACCAGATCAATTATAAGTAATCAGGAGACAATTCTACTTATAGAGGATGAGCCAATGCTACTTGATTTGACACGTCTGATGCTTGAAACAATAGGTTATACAGTATTGAGTGCGGCTACACCGGAAGAGGGTATCAAAATGGTAGAAAATCATTTAGAAAAGATTGATCTATTAATCACAGATGTGGTGATGCCTAAAATGAATGGCAGGGAGCTTGTAGAAAAAGTTTTATCAATTGCTCCTAATATCAAGTATCTTTTCATTTCCGGCTATACCGCTAATGTAATAGCTCATCATGGTATTTTGGACAAAGGGCTCTATTTTCTGCAGAAACCCTTCTCCATGGATGAGTTAAGTGTAAAGATACGGGATGTTTTAGATAATCGGCAAGGCAGGAGCGGGGTATTGGCTTCCGGCCATAACGAATTATGAAGGGCTTTTATTGAATTTCGGGGTCTTGATATGGTAAAGGAATATTTTGCCGTCTCCAATCCAAAATGAGGCCTGTGGTGCTACCTTAAAAATTTCAGATCAGGATTTTAAAAAGCTATTTGCAAGCTAAAATCTAATCAAAAAAAGGAGGCTGTCATGAGAAACTACCGACACATTTTTATCTGTTTATTTTCATTAACTATCCTTTTTACCCCATTGGCACAAAAAGGATATGCTGCATGGTATGGATCAGATATCGACTATCAGCAGGCAGTTAGCAAAATAGTTAAGCGAGGAGATATATCATGGGGAGATAAAGCTAATAATTACTACAGATTTGGAAGCGTTGCAGTAAGTGCCGATGGTTCAAAGATACTTTTTGCTGGAAAATGTGAATTTTGTGATAAAGCCGAGGTAAGGCCATTTCTGGTCAACACAGATGGGTCAGACATAAAGGATCTGTCAGGAATGCTTCCATCAGATATAACAAGCAGATGGTCAGGATGGAGAAACATGATAATCAATGATGACGGCTCAAAGCTCTTTTTCAGGGCTGTTGTAGAAACCGGTTATTATGATGATGAATATCTATATGTGTATGATGTGGCACAAAACACAACCAAACTTGCGGTGGCTATGGATGATGGCTTCTCTCCCTTCAGCTCTGCATGGCGTTTCCGTATAAATGAAAATGGTGAGAGGCTCTATATGGACAAATACGACGCAGGATGGGACGAAGCTCTTAAAAAACGCAAAAAAGGTTTTTTTTATGCTCAAACCGGTGGGGCCAGAGAGTGGTATTTTGACATTGCAGATCTTCCCTGCCAATCCCAGTGCTCTAACATGAATCTATTAAACATGCTTGGAGTCTCTGCACAAAACGACAGAGTATTTTTTCAGTGGAACAGTGATTATGATAAGAGCGATGGAAGTAATCAGCACACAGGACTTTATTATACAGATCTTGCCGGCAATGCCACAAGGATCACTGATGAACACTATACAATCTATGAAGGAGACTGGAGAGGTATAAGCGATACCAAGGGAAATACAGTAACATACCGGTTTATCCATCAATATGACACACATCGTACGCCACAGAAACTTGCAGTAGTAGATGTAGCATCCAAATCATCCAAAGAGGTCGCATGGACAAACGGACTTAACGGATTTGATGCACATCTGTCCAGAAGCGGACGCTATGTTCTTGTAAATGGGGAGTATGGAGACAAGGGTGCGTATTACCAGACTCTTCTGGATCTGGAATCTGACAAATCCCGAGATACCTGGTCCTATTACATGATGAGTCGCTGGGGAAACACCAGCAATATTACAAAGGATGACCGCTATTATTTTTATTCCATTGACGAAACTGATGCCAACAGCGGATTGTACCGAATAGATACTCGCACTACAGGAGATGACAAAGCACCATACGTTCATTTTATAGAGTTCAGTGCACCGGCTCTTCTTGACCAAGATGGCGTAACCATAGCTGCCCAGGTCAAAATCAGCGATCCTCAGGGCAACGACAATATAGACAGGGTGACGCTTCTTCCACTTATTGAGGGCCAGGAAAAACCCTCCTGGGCAATGGGCAGAGTGCCTCTCTCATTTCCTTCCGGAGATCCGGGCAGCACCCGTCTATATGACGATGGAACCCACGGAGATGCCACAGCCAACGACGGAATCTATACTTTTGACAGCATCGCAACACGTAAGGGTGATAGGGATAGCGATGGCTGGAACACCTGGTATCAACACTACGAACTTCCTTCTGATCTTGGTATCAGGATTGTTATAATGGATAAAGATAATAACTACACCATTGCTGACAGCACCTTGAGGATCACTGATAATCCAGAGGATATTGCTGATAATCCATCAAATAATGACGATGATTGTGCCAAAATTAGCGATAATCTTGATATCTCCATTCCATGTGCTGTTTACAAAAGCCCATTTACAAGCATGTTTCTGTGGCTTGATTTTGAGTATAAAGGTACAGATGATTTAGGGTTTCATATCTGGAAACTTGGAGATTTTGGTGAAATCAAGAGTTATGAGAGTGAGCAGGCACGGCAACTTAACGATAAGGAGAGCTATTGCAGCACAATATCCGATACTTTGTCAGTGTCTGTTCCGTGTGCTGTTTACACAAGCCCATTTGGGAGTATGTCACTATGGCTTGACTTTGAGTGTGCAGGGCAGGATATGGCCGGTGATGCGGTATGGAGACTTAAAGATGTGGAAGAAATCAAATAAGAGAAGTGCAAATTAATACACAAAGTCTCCACACTACACAAGGGATCAGAGAGATAACGGCTATGAATCTGTGGTTTTTTGAATTGCCTCCCCTGCTTTCTCGATATCCTTGCCTACACCCTTGACTGTATTGCAGCCCTGAATTGAAAAAAGAAGAAAAAACATTAAAAAAAGCACTGTCATAATTTTTTTCATTATATCTCCTATATAATTAATTGTTAGAGAAATATTCGGATTGCTTCATATTTAACAATATAAAATAAGAATAACTATTTTTAGACACACTACTCATCCTTGAAATATTATAATAATATACTAAAGATAACGTTCTGTGACAACTTTTCTTCCAGTAATTCTTTGATATTTCTCATCAGGATACCCCAGTGCAATAACAGAATAAACTATCTCCTGTTCTGTTATCCCAAATTTTATTTGAATGCATTTGTCCCTTACAAGTGCTTTGACAGCAAATCCAATTAAGCAGGTTCCAATTCCCATGGCATGAGCAGCAAGCAGGATATTCTGAGTGGCAAGAAGAGCATCCTCGCTCGGACAACTTGCACCTGGTTCTGAACCGATTATAATACAGGCAGTGGCTCCATGAAAAAGTAAATCCTTGCCGTTATTCTCCATCTGATATATAGCGTTACTTACTTTATTATAGTAGTCGCTATAATAGTTATAAAGTTCAGGCTTGCCAAGTGCTTTCAATGAATATCTTAAAAAAATATTGTTCGCCATTTTATTCATTTTTTTATAAAATGACCCTATTGATATGGCAAAATTAACGACCTGTTCTCTTGATGTAAGACAGGTGAATGTCCACTTTTGACAATTACTTCCCGAAGGTGCAAGTTTCCCAAACCTGACAAGATCTTCAATAACTGGCCGTGCGACCACCCTTGATTTAAAATTTCTGCATGAACGTCTTGATGCAATGATCCGTGCAAGTTCACTTATGTCGCTCTTACCATAGGGAAGCCACCTCTCTTCTAAAGAAAAAGTATTAAAATCTATTGCATTACGGTCAAGAGAATTGATTGAGATGGCTGCTTCAGGGCAGATAGCCATACAATGCCCACAGGACAAAGATCTGTCGCCTGTTACATGAGCCTTACCGTCTTTTAAGGATATAGTATCGGATGGACATATTTTTATGCACAATCCGCATCCTGAACATCTATTTTGATCAATAATTACTGAAACTTCATATTTATCACTCATGAATTTCCTGTACCCTTCTGCCTATAATGCTTGCATCCTTTATTTGAAGAAAACTGTTCTTATTTGTACTTTTCAAAAATATCTACCACGCCTGAATATTGCCAAGCCTCCAGATAGTTTTTCCATCATCCGACTCAGCTGGAACAAGCTCCACATAGTACCTGTCATCTAAAATCTCCAGACACGGGATGGTAAGAGCGTTATCATTTTTCAGCACCGCCGGGAACTCATTTGCCTCTGCCGGTTTGGAGTATCCCATTGTCCAGAAGAGATCATTTGACCCGCTTTTGGGAGAGTAGTTGAGGGTAGCTTCAACAGGCTTTCCGTTCATGTAGAGGCAGGGCAGATTAAGGTTCACGGCCTCATCCACTGTCACACAACTGGTTCCGGTGCTGTTCAGACTTACCATTGCCGATGCCTTGAGCCCGTTCGCGTCCGTAACCACAATGGAAAAAGAGCCCCGAACCCTCTGCTCCGGAGCTTCATACCGGAACTGTGCCTGACCTGTCCAGCTTATGTTGCCCATCTCGGCGTCTATTGTGTAGGGAGGCTTGCCGTTGTTGATGGTAACTGTGTTGCTCTCTCCTGATCCGAGTACAAGATTTGACGGCGAAAGAGTTATCTGCGAGCTTCCTGTCTCAACGGTAAGCTGTGCTACAAGCCCTCTTGAATCATACGCTGTTACAGGATATATCCCCTTGGTCTCAGGAGCTGTGTATCTGTATTTTCCAGATCCTATAGATTCAAAAGTGCCTGCTCCGGCAGTTATTGTATAAGGTGGAATTCCACCGGTCACGTCAAACTCAAATGACTCCATCTGGTTCACATAGGCGTAAAGAGGCGTGATCTTTGGCACATCACCCACTACAACCATACTGTTTGTTGTGTTCTCAAGCT
>JADGBC010000057.1 GCA_015231705.1 Desulfamplus sp.
TAAAGGGAGTAGGAGCAGTATGGAGTATAGAACAGGAATCAGTACAATGAAAAGAACCGCTCACATTGATTTACCTGATGGCAGACGGCTTGACTATATTATCCGAACATCAGCACGCAGCAAGAGTATTAGCATCAGACTCTCTGTAAGGAATGGTATGGTTGTTACTGCTCCGTTGAATATTGAAACACAGCGAATCACCAAGGTTGTGGCTGACAAACAGGCATGGATTATTGAAAAGCTCAAGAAGTTTGATTCTGTAAGGCATTTTATAAATGAGAACGGACACGCTCGTCCTCAGTCTTTTTCTCTGCCATCAGTTGGAGAATCATGGCAGGTTGAGTATCAGGCTACACGTATAAAAACCGTTGGAGCTCGGACTGATAAGGTAGGAAGAGTTATTGTTTATGGTGCTATTGAGAATCAGGAGCTTTGCCATGCAGCTTTACGCCGCTGGCTTGCTCGTCGTGCAAAAGACGCTCTTTTCCAATGGCTTGACAACCTTGCAGAAGATACCGGACTTCAGTATGGTAAACTTATTATCAGGAATCAGAAAACACGGTGGGGAAGCTGTTCAGCCAGCCACTTAATCAGCTTGAACTGCAAATTACTTTTCCTTCCTAAAGAACTTGTCAGGTATGTTCTGATTCATGAACTTTGCCATACTGTGGAACTTAACCATTCTGCAAGATTCTGGTCAATGGTCAGACAATACGAACCAAAACTTGATGATCTGCATGGAAAAATTCGTGATGCATGGAAACAGATACCTGCATGGGCACACCCATTTCAGATCAGCAGAGACAAGGGGCTTTAAAACGAAAAAGGAGATTGTATGATGAAAGATTCTGAAGAGAAGCTAAAAAATTTGACATCAAAGGAGAGCTTGAAGCACTCAGAAGCACCAGAGGTAAATCCATATTCAAGTGCAATAATGTTGACACCCTCAGAAATAGAATCCTTACGGAAAGACGGCAAGGAAGCGGACAGGATATCAAGAGCGTATTTTACAGCCAAGTACGGCAACATGAATCAGAAGTAAACCCCACAAACTCTCCACACAATCCCCCGATAACAGCACCAGAACTACACCTACATCCAAGCCCTCCACCCCCGCCAGCCTCTCCGAGCTTGGACGCAAAGAGCGTAAGATAGCTGATAACCTTATCAGTCAAGGCACGCTGAATCCTGTTACTGAACAACAGGCTAAGAGCCTTTTGCAGCAAAATAGGCAACAAGCAGACGGTCTCATTCAAGGCTTTGTATTAAACGGCAAGGCTTAGTCTGACATATCGGTTAGACGTGAGGCGAATAGAAGGGATAAGAACAGACAGCAGGGACAGGCGAACCCCGATATTAGATTTTCCATTCCTCCCGCATCAGCACAGGCACGGCCGCCAACAAAACTCGAGGGACGGTAGGCACAATCACCGAAAACCTTCTCCGCAACATACTTTGTTTAACACCATACCAACAGCATGAGACGGTTCAAAAAGTTTGCAAGCACGAATTGAGAAACTCATGGCCGAGTTATCCCAGGTTGAAACGGTAGGATAGTTTTTGATAAATGTAGTACGCTTTAGAAACTAAAAGCATTGCACATTTAACTATTTCTGTGCATTGCTTTTTTTGTTTCTGTGGTGAACATTTAAATAATATAAAAATCACATATTTGTAATATCAAAGCAAATTGACATTCTTGATGTCAATAGAAAACAGATTCAGGGCTAAAGCTATCTATCCTACAAAAACATTATAATTAATGCTTTCTTGTCTCAACATATCCTGCAAACTTAGTTGTATCCAGAATTTCTCAGGTTGTTCAATTAAACGTGCTATTTTTGCTGCCCTGCCTGGTGACGGGATTTTACGACCTTTTTCAATATCACAAAGACTTTGAGCGGATATACCTAATTTTAAAGCAAACTCCTTTTGAGTCATATCTTCACATTTTCGCATTGATGCAAGGGCATTGCCGAAAGTGATAACTCCATAATCTTCTCTTAGATCTTCTACACCATATATTTTTTTAGTATTCATGATTATTTACCTCTATTACCTCAATAACAATATTATTTTCATATTCAATATAAAAAGCTCTATATGCTTTTGATAATCTTATTGACCTTTGACCAATTCTATCTGACTGCAAGGGTTCATCATGGTAACCTGATATTTTCCTTACTTCTCTAATGCCAAAAAATTCAACTTGTTCAGCCCATAATTGAAGTTTCTTAACGATATGAGATGGTTTTTTTTCAAGTATGCTTTTCTCACCAATGCCATTTCCTGATTCAAGATTCTGTTTAACAGTGTGTTGTCCTGATATAACAGGAGCTTCTTTTGCAGGAAGCTCATACACCTCTTTCACACACTTCACCAGCACTGCAAGCATTGACCATGCCGAAGAAATTTGGGCAATGCTGGCAGAGGGCAAGACTCAACAGCAAGTTGCAGATGAGATGAACACTTCTAAACAGAGAATTTTTCAATTTGCCACGCTTGAAAAAATTGACAATGCCGCTTGGAAGTTGGTGTCAACAACTATTTCAAATTGTGTTGACATAGATGATGAAGGGCTTGTTGTCAAAAAGTCAACAACTGTTGACATCACTGAAGGGTTACTCCGCCACATTCTTGATTTAACCGAATACCACCAGCTCCGCATTATCCAAGAGCTGATTGATGGCAAGTCTCAGGAGGCCATTGCTGAGGTGATGGAGGTTGATCAAGGTTTTATATTAAAGTTAATTGACAATATGAAAAATCGACAAATGTCGAAATTTCATGAAACTTTCAAACCTATCATTTACTCGGTCTGGAATCAGGCGAAACAGGATAATGATAGATCACGCAATGTCATGGATGGCAAACAATCAGCTTGGAAGGAGGAATATTACAGATCAGCAGAAAACTTATCTGTTGGGGAAATTGTACAAGACGGAACAGAAGATTCACGGGGGAGATAGGGGCAACCAACATACAAAAGAAAGTAACAAGTTGCCACTTACCCAAAATGGGAATCTGGCAAAACCCGAAGAAAAAACAAACACTGCGGAAAAATTGGCAGTTGAAAAAGGTTGCGGAAAAAACACTGTGATTAGAGCTGAAAAATACGCAGATGCAGTTGACACCTTATCCGAGATAATATCCCCAGAAGTCAAGCAGGGGGGTACTCAAAATCTCTACAGCTTATGGCTTCATAACCGTCTGTTTCCCCTTTTACTTGCTGTGCCATATTGAACAGGCGGGGTATGTGATTTTTTAAGATATCTCCGAGAGCATTACTCTAAAGGGCATTTTTCAAAAAGTAATGATAAAAATCATCAGGTAGGTGTTGCAAATAACCGGTTGCTTCCCTCTTTGCATACCAACAAGGCAAAAAAGCATTTTATCGGTAGACTATTCGGACACTCTTCCTTCTCTCAGCCCCCATCAATACTCGAGTCTGTATCAATAACTATCCTTCCTGTGCAGAATCCTACCAATTTCAATAATACTATCCTGTGCATCAAACAATATCCTGTAGTCTCCACATCTTAATCTGTAAGCCGGTTCAAAATCAGTGAGTTTTTTGATATTGGCAACGTCAGGAAAGTCTTTCAATGACTTTATCTTGTTGTGTATTCTCTCTTTATGTTGTTGGTCAATCTTTTTTAAATCCCTGATAGCAGATGCACGGATATTAATTTGCATTTTGAAGATACTCATCAAAGGGAATGCTGTTTTCATTTCTGGTTGCTTTTAATAGCTCAAGGTCTTTCATGTCATCATTAAAGATGATTTCCATACCATCCTCTTTTATGTGACTCAAAAGCCAGACTATCTTTTCAGTAAGCGAGTCATTTTTTATCCTGATTGTAATAGTGTTCATATTCTACCCTCTTTCTATTTTGATGCATTCACATTGCTTGATTACAAGAATCTGACTATCTGAAAAATATCAATGACGTTAAAGTAAGTCAAGTGACGTTAAATTATCCATAGTGCCTAATACTCATTCACAGTTTATGTTGAAAGTCATTGCAAAAGGGTTTTGTAGGTTTTGTCGGTTCATACATAGTGCATTTTAGAAAATTTTATTGTATCAGAAGATCAAAACAACCGAGTGTTTAATGAATTACAGATACACTGCTTTAAATTAGAAATATATGATACATAACTTTGAAAATGCACTATAGAGCATTAATTAACCTGTTTATTCGTTAATGCCTAATGCTTTTAATTTGACCATTAATGCCTAATGATATATTATTTAATTAGTGCCTAATGATGGCTAATAGCATTAATACCTAATGGTAAAACAGGGGAACTTACATATGGATGATAAAGCAGCCATACAGAACAGGAATAGAGTCAAGAAACACCTTGAACAGAAATTGAATGATGGATTCAAGAGGATATCCTGTTTCATACCAGAAGCAGTATATCAACGGTTACAGGAGATCAAACAGGATACAGGACAAACCACCAGTCAATTGATTGAGGCTCTTGTAATGGGCAAGAGGGGGGATGTAATAAAGGCAAGCAATGTGAATGATAGTTCCTTTCCTTGCAAGGAGAATGTTTTGATTCATGAAGAGGATCCTGAAAAGCATAAAGAAACGTCTCCGGTGCTTGATTTTTCAGAGTATGACCTTCAGAACCTTTCTATTGATGACAGAGACAGGATCGTTTTGAAGTTACACGCTCTGTATCCAAAACAAAAGCATGCACAATTGAGGATTGATTTTTTGCATGAGAATGGAGTTCTGTTCAATGGGAACCCCTGGACAAAAAAACAGTTCTCAGATCAGTTGAGCAGGGCACGGGAGAGGATGAAGGCGAGGGGTACATATTAATCAAAAAAACAAAAATTTTATCCATGCATCAGCAAAAATGGGGACTATGTGGGGATAGTTTTAATAAAGGCAATAAAAAGGGTTATAGCCGATTGACTATAACCCTTTGATTTTATTGTGGCTGGGTGACAAGGATTTGAACCTCGATTGACGGAGTCAGAGTCCGTAGTCCTACCATTGGACGATCACCCAGTGAATTATGGGGTGCTTTATACATCATGGAGGTATATGAGTCAACAGTTTATTGCTCAAAAAATTGGATTTTCTAAAATTTTATGTTGTCAATAGCCCTGGTCTATCCGGATGAGAATCCTTGACAAAACATATTCTGTTGAGTTAATCACACATGGAATATTATCCCGTCTCAAAATCTTTATATTTAAATTTTTCAAGGAGTCAAAGTGAAACAGCACTACCGATTAACACTCATAATTCTGTTTATTGTGGTTTTGAGCACCATTGGTTCATTGATTGTAAAAAAAGCACTGTTTGTTTCTGGTGACAATAAGATATATCATATTGGTCTCTCTGCCCCTACAGAAGGGGTGGAATCCGGTATCGGAAGATCAATGGAACGGGGTATTAATGTTCTGATTGATGAAGTCAATAAAGATAAATCTATTGAAAATATACACCTTGCACTCAAGAAATCAGACAATAATAACAGTACCCAGAGCGTTGTTGACGTCGCCCAAAATCTTATAAAAGCAGATAAAGTGGTTGCTGTAGTCGGTTACATGGGATCCGAAGAGATTGGATCTGTTGCAAATATATACGAAACAGAGAATATCCCGTTGATCAACATAGCTTCTACAGAATTAACAACAAACAAATATCCTGGAACATACTCTACTGTCACCGACTCTTCAAGACAGACAGGCTTTATCGCAAACTACTCCCGAAATGTGCTTGGAAATAAAATTGTCACCATTATCCATTCCGGTTCTACCCATGGCAAAAAGATGGCAGAAGCATTCAGTTCGGTCTATGCAAGGTTTGGAACTCAGATTCATTATACACATGAGTTTAATCCTGAAAATATGTTGGCCTCTGTTGGTGAGATAATTTCTAATATAAAGGAACTCAAGGATCTTGGTACAATCTTTTTTGCAGGAGACGCATCTTCAGCCGCAAATTTTGTAGTTCAAGCAAGAGACGCTGGAATTAAAAACCTGATAGTTGGTACTGATGTTGTTGCAACTGCAGGGTTTACAGAAGCCATTACAGAAATTATTAAGGATCGTGACCGTGATAAAATAGCATCATATACTGACAGCATTGTCATGTCAGCACCACTTTTGTACGATACAGCCGGAGGAGAGGCACAGCAGTTTAAAAACCACTATATGGAAAAATACGGCACAGCTCCTGACTGGATTGCAGCCTATGCCTATGATGCTGCTAAGATAGTTATTCAGGGAATTTTAGGGGATAATTCAGGGCAGGAGCCCTCCACAGAGACCTTTCGTTCTGCCATTAATAGCTATTTGAACTCCATGACAACTCCTGAAAAAGCTGTTGATGGGGTTACCGGTAAAACCTGGTTTTCCAACACAGACAAACATCAAAAGCCAATACAGGTGGGTATCTATAACGGCAGCAATATTATAGCAGCCCCGACCCAGCTTCAGCCAATTAAAAGCAATAGTTCTGTCAACTACTTTGAAGAGCTCAAAAGTGGAAGAATGCTCTATGTAAACGATCGTTTCATGTACAAAACCAATGTGATTTACACCGGTATAGAGGTTCATGAAATGACAGATATTAATCTTGAAACTTACAGTGCAGTGCTTGACCTCTCCATCTGGTTCAGATATCGAGGCAAATTCAATCCGGCTGAAGTGGAGTTTTTAAACGCGGCTGAAGAGATTAAACTTACTGAACCTGTTGAAAAAACTGAGGACAAGGATATCTCGTTCAGGCTTTACCGTATCAAGGCACGCTTTGGTCTTGATTTTCTTGATGCTAAACTCAGCTATGGCAAGCGTCTTATGGGGCTTTCATTTCACCATAAAAATCTTAACCGCAACAATGTTATCTATGTCGCTGACATGCTTGGCATGGGGTTTGACAAACAGATGACACTGAGAAGACAGCTCAACTCAAGGAGGGCATTGAATCCTGCTCTTGGATGGAGGATTGATGATGCATGGCTATCCCAGCGTATATTTACAACCTCTTCTCTTGGAAGCCCCATGTATGTTGGATATGGAGCAGCAGATCCTGATTTCTCACGCATTGACTACGGTGTAGTCTTCAGTGAAGACAGAATTGATTTTAGATCTCTTGTACCAGGCGAGTACCTTATTTACATTGGCATATTCGGCCTTGTGGGAAGTCTTGTGGCCTATCTGATGGATGCACGCCTTAGGGGGATGTTCTGGCTTACATCTTCATGGTTTATAAGAGTAGCATTCTGGCCGCTGCTGCTTCTCTCCTGCGGCAACCTTTCTGTAAATTATGCCATCAACCATGAGATCTCTGTCCATTATATCCAGAAGTTGATAATGGGTTATGACATGTGCTGGTGGATAATGCCGGCCACACTTCTGAATATTGCACTGGTAAGGTTTATCTGGAACCCGCTTGAACATCGAACAAAGCGCAAGGTGCCCAATTTGATACGCCATTTTGTAGCGGCAATTGTATATCTGTTCGCTTTTTTTGCCATTGTTGCATTTGTCTGGCACCAGACACTTACAAGTCTTCTTGCTACCAGTGGTCTTTTTACCATGATTATAGGGCTTGCTGTACAGGGCAATATTGCCAATGTATTTTCTGGTATAATCATCAACCTGGAACGCCCCTTCTCGATTGGAGACTGGATTAAAATCAATGATATCGACTCGGTAAATGTGGTTGACATGACATGGCGAACAGTACGCCTTGAGACGCTTACCAAGCATGTTGTGGCAATTCCAAACGGAACTGTGGCATCCTCTGTTGTGGTAAACTACTCCAAACACAGCATCCGCATAGATATCCCCATACAAATATCGACACAACATAATCCTGAAAAAGTTCTCAAATATCTGAAGGCGATTCTTGACAGCATTCCTGATACTACTTTAGTGCAACCGCCGGCACATGCATTTCTTGGCACAAAATCTCTTGGAAACAATTGGATTGCTGAATATGTTGTCCGTGTCTGGGTATCCAACTGGAAAAATCAGTTTGCTCTAAGAGGAAAAATCTGGACTGCTATATGGAAAAAATTTACAGAAGAGGGAATATCTCTTGATCCGATAGGGGACAATCAACCGCCACCTCTTTTGGGCATGCCAACTTCGACCAACAAGGACGGATCTGAACCAAGCAATAATCCAAGTATATTGACTAAAAAAAATTAAATTTAATCAGGCAGATTATGTTTTTACTCAGGAATTTCAATCCAACATTAATTGCGACCAAGCCACTTATGTTCTATAGACTTACAATTACTATCGTTATTATTACCTGCTGGATAGCTTTTTCAATAGCACCTGCTGAGGCTGAATCATCGCAATCAGCAAAACAGGAATTGACAAGCAAACCTGATGCGGAACAAACAACCGGACCCAATCCGGAACAGATAATCACTCCCAATCCGGAACAGATAACTAAACCCGATATAGAATCTTCAACTACATCCAATGAAAAACAGGTACTATCTGTTTCTGGTGGATCAACATTACCTGTGACTTCAGGAAATCAATATTTCCATGATGTTATGAAGCCTGTGCTTTTGTCTGATAAGAAGATTCAAAGTGCACAAGCTGCAGTAAATGCAGCCAAAGAGCAGATAAGAATCAGGCTTGGAGCACGCTATCCGGAGCTTGAACTGATACTTGAGGCTGGCCGTGAAGATGAGTATGGCAAGATAGACCCTGAATATTACAATGACACTAAACTTAAGCTGACCCAGCTTTTATGGGATTTTGGCAAAACAGATGCAGCGGTTGAAAAAGCACGGCGACAGATTGAAGAGCAGGAGCTAAATCTTGAAAGAGCACGCCAGAAACTTATTGTAGATGCTGCTACAGCATACCAGAGGCTTCACAGGGCATATACAGTGCTTCAGTTTTCAATTGAGTCTGAAGCTAACATCCGCCGCCAGACCGGCCTTGAGGAGATTCGTGTGGCAGAAGGCTTTGGCTATACTACAGACGTCCTTCAATCAAAATCTCAGCTTGCTGGGGCAATGTCAAGGCGTCAAAGAAACGAGGGTGAATACGGTATCGCACAGAGTGCTTACCTGGAAATTTTTGGTACCCTGCCAGATGATATTTCACGCATGCAGCCGATTGAACCTTACAAAATGATTTCAATACCGAGCGAGCTTGAAACCGTACTAAAAGTAGCTATAGAAAGCAACCTTGAGCTTCAACTTGCCAGAAACAGGGCATCTGTAGTTGAGACTGATATCAGAAGCGAAAAAAACAGGGCTCTTTTTCCAGACATTGAATTTGCCCTTGAGGGAGATGTTGCACAAAACTACAACCAGGTGTTTGGCAATACAAAAGATTACAAAGCAAGCGTAACACTCAAAAAAAAGATCAACCTTGGGCTTATTGAAAACAATAAGATAAGTGCAGCCAGACACTCTCTTGTAAAAGAGAAGAGTGTCGTTGCAGACAAGGAGAAGGTCATTGAAAAGAGTGCCCGTACAGCATGGCAAAGACTCAAGACTGCGGAGCTGACCACACAGACTTTAAGCCAGCAGGCAGACCTTACGGCAGCATTTCTTAAACTCGCAAGAGAAGAGCGTGCTTTGGGCACACGTTCTTTAATGGATATTCTTGCAGGTGAAACTGCTCTTATAAACGCCAGAAGTGATAGTTATGCCGCACAAATTGATATCTCGTTTGCCATTTTCTCCATGCTTGAAATTATGGGAAGTTTAGATCTCGATATGTTCAACGAATACTGGTAAACTTTCATGGTCGCTTGGAACTCTGTCATCCCCAATCATGAAAATCAGGATCTGTTTTCAGGGTAAACGCTCATGGTCGGAATTTTAGCCACCTCCGACCATGAAAATTAACATGTGTTTTCACGGTAAAAATAGAGGACTCTCATGAGTGAGCTGTTCCGTCGTCTCAAAAATCACCCCTTCATTACAATTGAGTTGACTCTTGCCTCATTTTTCATAAATTTTCTGGGACTTGCATCTTCTCTTTATATTATTCAGCTTCTCAACCGTTATGTTTCCCACGGTGTGGACTCAACTCTTTTTACTCTTACCATTGGTGTATGTATTGCGATCATGCTTGAATTAGGATTCCGAAGAGCCAGGTCATCTCTTGCAATACATGTTGGTACCAAAAGAAATTATGATCTGATGACAGGCACCTTCGGTATTTTGACACATGGAAAGATGAAATATTTAGACCGGATTCCCCAACGCCTCAGGCAGGAGATCATAAAAGGGACAAACACTGTTGAAGATGCCTACAAGCCTGCTAATATAACTGCTGTTTTTGATATACCGTTTGCCTTTATGTTTATCGGGGTCATAACATGGATATCTCCACTTCTGAGCTCTATTACACTTATATTCATGCTGATTGTGTTCATACTTGGAATAGCAAGCAGATACATGTTAAAAAACAATCTTCAAAAAGTAACTGAAGCATCGGTAAAGGGTAACGGGCTGTTCAACACGGTTAACCAGGCACTGGATACTGTACGTCTTTTTGATAATAGGCGTTTTATGGCCAGACAGTGGAGCGAAAATTCCGAATTTTTTCTGGAAAAAAGAGCCGCCGTATCTGACCAGCAGGATTTTATACAAAGTGTTACCAGAAGCGTGCAGTCGATCATGAGTGTGGCTATCTATGCAACTGGTGCAATGCTTGCAGTAAAAGGAGAGCTTCCCGTAGGAACTCTGATAGGTGTTAATGTTCTTGCAATGAGGGCACTTGGGCCAATTTCTCGTTTTACACAGCTTGGAGAGTCTTTTACAATGGCTTCACAGGCACTGGATAGGATACAGCAGTTTGGGATAATTGAAACCGAGAGGCAAGGAGGAGTTGCTCTTAAAAGCTATCAGGGCAAAATTCAGTTCAAAGATATCTCGTTTGCTCACCCTGGCATGTCCAATCCTCTGTTTGAAGCTCTTGACCTTGAGATTCTGCCGGGTGGAGTGCTTGTTGTTACAGGAGAGAACGGAACAGGTAAAACCACACTCTGCCGTTTGATTTCAGGCCTGCTTGAGCCTGATCGAGGTCAAATCCTTGCTGATGGCGTGGATATACGGCAGTTGTCTCCCTCATGGTGGCGGTCTCAACTGACATATCTTCCACAGGATTCTCAGTTTCTGCAAGGCTCGATACGGGAAAATCTTGAAGCTGCAATGTCTTATAATGCCACTGTCAATAAGCCGTTAACCACATCAGCCACCTCAACTGACTCAGGTAGCCCGCCTGCACCAGATGCTTCAATATCAGCCTTTACAGCTACTGACGAGTCAGTCTTTACTCGTGTAATAAAAGATGCAGGGCTTTTAAGCCTTATAGACCAAAGTCCTCTGGGGCTTGATACACAGATAGTAAATAATGGTGCCAACCTTTCGGCAGGCCACAGAAAAAGACTTGCTCTTGCAAGAGCACTTGCTGTTGGAGGTAAACTTGTTCTTTTTGATGAACCCACTGAAGGATTAGATAAAAACGGATGTGCAACAGTGTACTCTCTTCTGATTGAGCTTTCAAAAAAGAGATATACCATGATTATATTTACACAGGATCCAAATATCATAAGGGGTGCAACCCGTGTTCTTGATCTTAACAGCAAGCCTGTACCTAAAATAGTAGTCAATCATCCCAATGCAGGAACTGATAGTCATACGGAGATTAAATACAATGTCTGATCTTGCAATCTCCGATAATCCTGAAAAATCAATCAGAAATGAAAAAAACGATAAAAATGACAAATTGATCAAAAGCGAGTCTGAAGAATCGATCAAAATTTTGCATACCCCTATTCGTACTCACTTCTTCCTTGTAATGACCATGCTTATGGTAGTCTGTTTTGTAATATGGTCTGCATATGGGGAACTGGATGTCGTGAGCATGGCTGTCGGTGAGGTTGTTCCTTCAAGCAGAGTCAAAACCGTACAGCACCTTGAAGGCGGTATCATAAGAGAGATTCTTGTCAGAGAGGGTGAACAGATAAAAGCAGATCAATCATTAGTTATTCTTGAATCAACAGGCAGCACAGCAGATGTGGCAGAGCAGAGCATTCACCTTAAATCTCTTGAAATAACGATAATGAGGCTGACTGCTGAAATCAACGGCAGCAAAGTCCTTAAAATTCCAGAAGATTTAAAAGGGGTAGAACCTCAGCTGACAAGAAATGCTTTGGCAATGTTTCAGACAAGGCAGCAGCGTGTTGAAAATCAGATAAGGGTGCAACAGGAGCTTATTAACCAGTATAAATTTCAGATCGAGGAGATACAGGCCCGTCTGTCAGGCAGCACAAGCATGAGAAGTTTTGTAGAGGAGCAGGTGGGGATAAGCCAGAAACTTCTTCAGCACAATCTTTCAAACCGTATGAATCATCTTGATCTTTTAAAACAGCTTGCTGATCTCAAAGGCCAACAGAGAATTGATCAGGCATCACTCAAAAAAATTTCAGCATCAATCAAAGAGGCTGAAAGCCGCCTTGCCCTTGTACGAAATACCTTTATTGAAGAGGCACAAAATGAACTCAGAGAGGTTCAAAGAACTGCTCAAATAATCTATGAGAGGCTTAATAAAAATCAGGACAGCCTCAGAAGAACCGTTCTGAGATCGCCTGTAGATGGTACTGTTAAATCTCTTTTCTTTGTCACAATCGGAGGCATAGTGCCTCCAGGAGGGGCTGTTGCAGAGATCGTTCCAAGTGACGACCGGCTGATTATAGAAGCAAGGCTTCCAATCGGAGATATAGGCTATGTGCATGCAGGTCAGCAGGTCAATATTCGCCTTGCATCATCTGATGGTGCAAGGCTTGGCCATATTAACGGCAAGGTTATACATGTCAGTCCTGACTCAACAGTGATAAAGGATTCCCCCCCATTTTACAAAATCAAAATATCGCCAGAACAGGACTACTTTGGTCCCTCAGACAAGCCATACCGGCTTTTCCCGGGAATGATGATGCAATGCAGCGTTATTACCGATCAAAGAACTGTACTTGAATATCTGCTTCCTCCATTTGTGCTCTCCTTTGAAACCTCCATGCATGAAAGATGATTTTTTTATTGTTCAGGGATTTCAATCTAACATCTAACACTAAACCAACTCCTCCGATGCTGCCTTCATCAGGCTTGCAATGGGCATTTTATGCGGACACTCTTTTTGTGCTCTTGAATAGTCCATATCGGCCATAGCCTGTCGTGCCTGCTCTGGAATCTGGAAAAATACCGATTTTGCAAGTTCCTGATCCTGATACTGCCTTGAGTACATAAGGCAGCGCATCACATCTCCGACTGGAATTTGATTATCAATGGCAGATTCACATATATCGGTGCAGCCTCGGCAGTAACATGATGCTGTCTCCATAGCGTACATGCGTGAGAGTTCCTGCTCTTTGAGCGATATTTTTGTGG
Source organism: Desulfamplus sp. (assembly GCA_015231705.1). Taxonomy (GTDB): domain Bacteria; phylum Desulfobacterota; class Desulfobacteria; order Desulfobacterales; family Desulfobacteraceae; genus Desulfamplus. The sequence goes on from JADGBC010000057.1 coordinate 13,411, forward strand.
TATTCAAAGCTGCTGCCGTATTGGCTGCAAGGATAGTCATATTGGGCATCTGTGAGGCAATGCTTGCTATTTCAGGTACTTCCCATACAAGTTTGAGCCTTGCTTGCATATCTGTGTAGCCAAGTTTCATAAAACGGTCAACCATTTGAAGCTGGGTTTCAGATTCACTGCCTGCTGCTGGCCCCATACCTTGAGTTTTCATGGCTGTAAGGCCTATGTTTGCTTCTGTGCATGCTGCTATTGCCTCTTTCATGGCAGGCGTATCCATGATTCGGTAGTTGTAGGTCATCATTATACCGTCTATCCACTCCATTTTTGAGGCAGCCATCATGCATTTTTCCATATTGCTGTGGGTACTGAATCCGAAAAATTTTATCTTGCCGGCTTTTTTTGCATCTTCTGCCCAGCGCCTGGTGTCGTCATTTACCTCTGAGATATCCTTGATGCCGTGTGCAAAATATAGATCTATGTAATCGGTCTTCATCCTGTCAAATGATTGGTTCAGAAGACGGGTCATCCCCTCCGGGCTTCTGGCACAAGATTTAGTCACTAAAAAAACATCTTTTCTTGTTTCAGGGTATTTTGTGAAAAATTTACCCATGCCCTTTTCGCTGTTTCCTCCGCTGTAGCAGTCTGCCGTGTCCCAGTAGTTAACGCCCCATTTAAGTGCTTGCCGAAGCATCAGTTGATTTGAAACCACATCAAACATGCAGCCAAGTCCAAGTATTGATACATCAACTCCTGTTTTTCCGAATCTGCGGGTGGGCATTTTCTCAAGAGCCTTGCCTGTCTGGGCTGATTCTTCGATTGTGACTGTCCCTCTTGATAAAACAGGATTGATCAGAGCACCAAAACCTGCCGCTCCTGCTATTCCAGCAGTTTTTAGAAATCTTCTGCGTGACTGGATGTTTTTGTCGTTCTGTAAGGGATTTGTATTGTCTATATCTCTATTTTCCGCCATGGCTTGATCTCTCCATTTTATTTTAAGTTCAAGTATTGTTATTCCTTGGTCTGTTATCTGTTAAATAGACATCTTTCAATTTCAGGAAGGGTTCGCTGAAAATCAGATGTCATTCCTGATTTGCTCAGAGCATACGGTAGTTATGGCCAGACTGTCTCAACTGGTCAGCATGTGGCTTCTGTGTCTTGATTCATTCTCGGCAGTTACCCTGATCGCCCGTTTTCCCTTTACAGGGCACTCATGTTCACACACTCCGCAGCCTATGCATCGGTGAGGATCTACGAGAGGACGCTGCAATATCTGTTTTTCTGTAGAGTTTTTCACTGTCACAAAGACCTGCTCTATAACTATCGCCTTTGGGCTGACAGGGCAGTTTTCCTGGCATACGATACAGGGTATGTTCATTGCCCATGGAAGACATCTGCCCTGATCCACAAAAGCTGTGCCGATCCTTACCGGGCCTTTTTGCTCATATTTGTTGATTCCGATCCGTTGATCAAGATCAAGAGGCAAAATCGCACCTGTTGGGCATAGATTTCCACAGGCAACGCAGTGAAGCTGGCATCCGCTTGATCCGATCCTGAAATTAAGAGCAGGAGTCCATAGCCCCTCAAATCCTGAGGTTAATATGTCGGCAGGTTGAATAACGTTGGTCGGGCAGATACGGATACACTGACCACACTTTATGCATCTTTCGAGAAACATGCTTTCAGGCAGAGAACCTGGAGGACGCACGAGATATGGATTCCAGTTGCTGCCTGTTGCTGCATTTAGGTGCATCATGGGTATTGCTGTTGCACCTGAGATCATGGCCGCGACAAAACTTCTTCGAGATATTTCAGGCATGGCTCTTTGTCCAGCTTGAGATATTTCACGTATGGCTATCTGTCTGTTTTTAGATATTTCAGGTACGGCTTGGTGGTCGGCTATGGAGGGTGAGCGATTATCCTCATTTGTAGATGGCCTGGTTTCTTCTTTGGATCTTAGATGTTCCTTTCCTTTGGACGGAACTGCCTGATAGGTGATAAAATCACAATGATCTAAGCAGTTGACGCACATAACACACTCTGATAGCCGGATAGAGCCCATAGGCTCACAAGCACCCTCACAGTCAAACTCGCATTTCATACAGTTTGTGCAAGGAGATATCTTTTTTCCTATCTGCCAGAAGCTGATAGTTGAAATCATACCAAACAGGGCACCCAGTGGGCAGATATAGCGGCAGTAAAATCTTGGAATCCAGAGGTTCAAAAGAAGTGTTGTGACTCCAAAAACACCGATAATCCATGCACCTTCGTAATATCTTGGATTTGCACTCAGATGGAGAAGAAGATTGTCTGCAAACGGAAGGATGGTCAGATTGACAAATCGGTAAACAAAAGGAATCGGGTCGAGAAGCCCTGTGAGGAGAGGGGCAGTGGTGTCAAGCAGCGAAGATGCAACAAGAGATGCAATGAAAAAGATCAGAACTGCGTATTTAAAAGCCTGAGCTGGCCGGTATCGATTAATATTGACAAGCTGTGCCCTTGATTTTCCATATTTGCCTAAAAATCCGACTATATGGTGCAAAGTTCCGAAAGGGCATATCCAGCCACAGAATACACGCCCGAAAATAAGCGTCAGAATAATTGTTGCAACTCCCCACAAAAGCCCCTTGTATAGTGTGCCTGTGGAAAGCAGGGTGGCAAGCCCGACCAAGGGGTCAAGCTCTAAAAACCAGTTTACAGGCCATCCGCGAAGCTGCCACCACTTGATGCCAATAGTTGAGGTTATGCAGAACCATAGAAAAAGAGCAAGAAAGAATATTTGGCAGATTCGTCTGACGTTGACAATCCTTAAGAACAGGGGCGAAGCAGCGGTCGAGAGATTGCTGCTGCTCTCTTTTTGCAGGCTGCGGCCTCTTTTTGTGCCGTGCATGTTGCCATCTCCTTTACTTTGGCTTTTGCGGCTTTTCAGGTCTGTTTCACTTCTATTTTTGCTTGTCATATTGTCAAGATCGAAGGCTTTAAGGAAGTGTAATCAACAGTGCCAACTCCTGCTGCCTGAGCCTGAACAAGATGCGGTAGATCCTTGTAGGTTTTGCCAAGAAGGGTAGCTCCAAAGCTGTCAACAGCCACCGGGTCTGTTCCTGCAATAAGGGTATGAGTGGGTTTGAGATCTGACAGTGAGCCACCGGTCGGGCCGTTTGTCATCATGGTGCTTGTTCCGTCTAATATCACAAACGTCGATTTTACCATTCTTGCAAGCTCGGTGATAATTGTATGAATATCCTGATGAAAGATATTTCTTCTTCCTCCAAGAAGTCCGTAACCGTTTTTGAGAATCATTGATGCACCGCTTCTGTGGTGATCCTTGACCGGTGCCATGCTGATCAATTTGGTAACTCCGTCAAAAGGTGTTTTAAGAACAGGCCATCTTTTAATAAGACGGGCATTCTCAAGAGTGAGAAGCCTGAAATTCTCATCTCTTGGCAAAATCAGATCCGCACCGTTTTGTATGGCTGCCCCCTCTATGCCTGTGAGAAGAAAACAGCTTGCCGGATCATTTATAGGGTTGTCGGTTACTTTTACCTTTGCGGCACCAGCCTGATAGCAGAGCCGGATCATCCCAGCCAGAAGATCTGGATGGGTGGTTGCACAAAGCACAGGAGAGGAGGCAAATGCTGCATTTACCTTTATAAGAACAACATCGCCTTTTTTAATGAACAGATCTATCCCTCCAAGTGCCTTGACAGCCGCGTCAAGGGTTTTGCCTCTATTTTCTCCTTTGACTACTGCAAGTCTGCCTGACAGGTCAGGTATGGAAAAATCGGGCAGGCTCCATAGAGACTCATGATCGGAAGATCTGGAACCAGAGATTGAGGCTGCCTCGTCCGAGATTATAGTGTCACCAGGCCCTTCAGGGTCGTGGAAAAGATATCCTGCAGTTCCGGCAACAGCCACTGCTATTCCTGTGCGAATAGTTCTGGTGATAAACTGCCTGCGGTTGAAATTTTCGTTTTTCATTTTTTTGATCCGCCGTTAGTGATGCTCTCTTGTGTTTTCGCCCGTTCTGGTATTGCCGTAGCACCATATGCGGTAATTTTGCTGATTTGCTCGACAATCTCGGAGGCCAGGATTTGCGATGCCTCCAGATTTTCTGACTCTCTTACGCCAGCAAGATATGGCCCGACAGAAAATACAATTTCAATTGTCTCCATGATCTCGACAATATGAATCTTTTCAGACTCGACAGGGGTGCCTCCAAAGGTGACAAGAAATTTTGCATACTCCGCAGCAAGAGCGACAGCTTCTTCAGAAGAGTTCCGTTTTGAGATAAAGGCTGTCATCGGGTTGCTGTTGACAATATAATCGGCAGTATATACCTGATCTAATTTTTCAAAGCCAAAAACATCCGAGGTGATAAGCGTGATGCTATCTTTGTCAGGTTTATGTTCAAGGGCAGGGAAGAGGTCTGGCACAGCCATCTTTTCAGGAGCAAGATCTGGGTTGTCCTGTATAAAGGCTTTTGCAAGATCTCTCATCCATGCAACAACCTCTTTTGAGGGAACAGAAGCTATCATCTCCACATAAAAACGGCCATGAGCAAAAAAGAGGGCGTTATCAGTCTGATAGCCATATTGAGCTATGGAGACAGGATCGGCATTTTCTCTACGCTGACGGCTGAACACGGAAAAAGCATTGTCCGAAAGCTGCATATCATAGAGAAAAATTTCGACCCACAGCGGTGATAATAGATCTGTGACAGAATCAGTGCTGGAATCGGAAGTGTTTTGGAAATCAGAAGGGTTCCTGTAATCAGAAGAGATAACTACTTTAAGACGCTGACAGGTAAGATTTTTAAATCCAGCGGGAAGATAGAGTTCAGCTTTTCCATCAATTTTTTCAGAAAGGGTGTCAGCGTTAAAGGATTCCAACGCTGACATCGGTTCAAATGGTGCGACAAGGCGAATGATCGATTCTGTCTTTTCAACTTCGCTCTTTTTGTTTTCTGGGACCGGCAAATTTTGAGCTGCGGAAGAATCGACTGAACTGGAATCAAGTCCGAGTGAATCAGCATCAGGCCTTGCAGCTACAGATGCTTTCAAGAGAGCTTTCACTGCGGGGTTGTAATCAAACTGCTGTCTGAATATAACTGCGGCGACAACCACAAGAACTCCTATAATGGCTATGCCGATAATGGATGATTTTGATTGTGAGTGAATCATTAAAGATCTCTATAGGATAGTTTAGGGTTATTCTTGATATAAAATAAACGTATGGTCGGGGCAAGGTATTGGCTCTCGGCCACAACGAAGTATATAATCACGGCTATTTAAAGAGACTTTCACATAAGCAGTTTTTGTAAATAGCCGTAACGCAGATCAATATGGCGATTTAACCAGCCTCACTGGAAGCAGATTGCTGATTGCTGCAGGCTTTGACTCTTCATGATTCATGGCATAAGGATAACCTTCGCATTGATCTCCTACGCACATCTCCCACCAGGAGGATGTCCAGAACCACGAGTTGTCAAGAGGGAAGGTGCCATCTGTGCAGTACAAAAGCGTACTCAGCTCAAAAGTGGTCGGGGTTCTCCATCCACCATCCATAGTCAGATCGAAGGCATCATTTGCGTTTAACAGGGTTGATGTTCCTTCACAGCTTTTTGAGCCAGGGTTCCATGTCTGTCCGAATCTGCATCGTTGCCATTGAAGGCCGGTTACACTGTCTTTCATTACAGAGCCGTTGGTTCCCGCAACTTCCATATAACGGCAAGCTACTGAAATTGTCCAAAGTTTTGCAGAATATCCTCCCTTTAAATCAAATGTATGGACAGTTCCTGGTTTCTCCTCTCCATTAACAAGCAATTTTACAGAGACATATATAGTTTCGTCCTGCCCTCCAGTATTAGAGGCAAGCAGATAGAGAAAGTCTCCCATATTCAACTCTAATTCATGACTCTCTGCATTGGTGATATTACGTTCTGGCCTTGGAATTTCC